>WJKO01000324.1 GCA_014729055.1 Promethearchaeota archaeon
AGCAGAAATGAAGAGAAGATACGATGACGCAATGAGAAAATTGGCCATGAAAGATGAATTTTCCGATTGGTAGGTTGAGACATGAATAAAAGCAATCATGAAGATTTACAAGACATTATTTCTCCAGATGAGATTCCATTTATGCATTATGGAATTATTAATCAATATAATTATACAAAAGTCACCCATGTTCCCATAAAAAGATGGGATCCTCTTTCTTATAACCCTATTATTCTCAACGAGTCTGGTGATAATGTTACTTTAGATAAACAATATGGTCATTATTCCTATATTTCCCCTATTCGAGGGAAAAGACCAAAAGAAAGAAAAAATACAAAAGTAAGAAAAATCGAAGACTCTAATGAATTGAATAATTTTCAACAATTAATCGATATCTTTGAACCTATGGTTAAAGGGAAGCATTACATTTCTACGGATGGAAAAATATATCCTGCACATACCTTGATAATATCCGAGGGAAATAATCCACTCGATAATCCATTTTCGGATCAAATCAAGATCTATCCAAATCTTAAGGGTTTAGCTTTTGCAATGATCAATAAATTTCCTGCGATGGTACGCGTTATAGATCAAGCAATTGAACCTAAAATTAAAAAAGAACTCTATCAATTAGATAGTCATGCGAGAATCGCTGAAGGTATATGTTTTCTCACTGTTCCAAAGTATTATCATGAGACTATTGAAGATATGACGACAGAAGAATTAAGAGAATTCTTTAAAACTACACAGACGGCAATAAAATTCTGTATTGAAGAATCGGTCAAGAAGGATATTAAAATAATTCCGATCGCGCCTTTTTTTAATGTTGGAAGAGAAGTGGGAGGCAGTCTGCGTCGCGTGCATATGCAAGTATATATGGATCTCACCCAAGATGGTCACGGTTCGCGATTAGAGTCTACGTTAAAAGCGTTTGATTATATGAATAAAACCGGTGAATGTCAATTATGTCAGTCCAAACATGGTGATGGGCGTAGAATTATATTAGAAACGGATGATTGGACTGTATTTGCAACAAATTCTCCAATCAGAAATCGACATCTTAGATTTGCACCCAAAGAACATATAGAACATATCGGACAACTTCAAGAGAAGCAATTTAATAGTCTGGCAAAGATTTTAAGAATTATTTTCATGGTTTTGGATGATCTTAACGTCCCAGCGAGTCGAAATGTTATTATTAATACGAAACCGTTTGGTTATAAATCGTTTTTTCATCTTTTTGGAGATATATTACCGTTTGAGTTTGTCGGTGGGGCGGAAATGGCGGATGATATGCGAGTTGTCAGAGTTTCTCCAAACAAATTTGCTAAAGAATGTCAATCGATAATTAAGCAAAAGAAATATGAAAATATCCTCTAAAAAATGCATACAAAAATTAGTCTTCCTCAACGACTTCATGTGCTTGTATAGTCCGTGAATCTAACAATACATTTTCCTTCACAATCACGTTAGGACCTAACACTGTATCTGTCCTTAAGGTTACATTGTTCCCAATTTTACAACCATCCGCAATAACACTTTCAACAATATTAGAATTTTGACCAATTTCAACATCATCCCAAATAACAGCACGATCGATCACTGTACCATCACCAATTTTAACGTTGTTACCAATCACGCTCAAAGATTTAATCTTCACATTATCTCCAAAGAATATATTTTTACCCAAACATACTCGTTTTTCAATCGTTGTGTTTGGAGGGTGAATTGGTTTTCCGTTCCACCATATTTTTTTCTTATTTTCATCTGTGCCTTGTGGTTGAATTGGCCATCCATATTCTCTCAAAATATCCCAATTTGCCCACATATATGTTTTTGGATTGCCAACATCCATCCAATAGTACTTCTCCACAAATCCATACAGTCTGTAACGATTTTCTAATAAGTATGGAAATATTTCTTTTCCAAAATCCATGAAATTTGTGTGCATAATACACTGCTTAGCTATTGACTTCTTAAAACAGTATATACCCGTATTTATTATTGGAAGCACCTCTTGTTGTGCGGTATCCGCCAAAGTTGACAAAAAGATTTCTTGTGCACTTGGTTTCTCCAGAAATAGCTGAATCTTGCCTTCATTATCCAAGACCGTATTTCCATATTTAGTGGCAAATTCATCAATTGGTTTCATAGAAATGGTAGCATCCGCATTTTTTTTAACGTGAAATTCCATAAAATCTTTCATTGGAAGATTGGTCACAATATCCGCCATGCTTACAACGAAATAATCCGTATCAATATAATCCCATACTTTTCTTACGGCATCTGCGGTCCCGTGTGAATCGTTATATGGTATCTCTAATTTAAAATCAGGTTCTTTTTCCATTACTGGATTCCATCGTTCCAGTAATTCTTTGGTCAATAATTTACCGAATTTTTTTACACAGATAATAATGTGTTTTATACCAGCAAATCTAAGATGATCTATTGCATAGTCAATCATAGCTTTATTTGTAACATTGACCATGGGTTTACAAATATTTGTGGTTAAAGGCATTAGTCTGCTGCCCAGCCCACCCGCTAGGATTATCGCAGACCATTTCTCACTAATTTCCATTTTTTATATCAACCTTGTTGGAAAAAAGACTCCCGTAAAATATTCTAATACAATGATTATAAAAAAGTTTTGTTTAGTGAAAAAAACAATCTACCATATATTTATGTAGGTGTCTTTTATGCCATGCTTTTCGTTTCAATGTTAAATTTGGGTGCTATTTTTTCAATAAATCTCTTGATACCAAATGGAATAGCATAAAATTCTGAAAAAAAGTTATCATAATCTGTAATATTAACTCTCATATCCACGGAGGTATATATGTCACCATCTCTGTTGATTTCATAATTAATTTCAGGTAACTCGTGGTTTGCTATTAAAAGATCTTTCAGAAGGTCGTTATAATGTTCTGGTGGAACTTGTTCTTTTGTAGCAATGAGCGCCGATACCACTATCCATTTGTTACCATGAAATTCGATCGTCACTAAAAATTTCTTATCATTAATTTGATATGGTATTCTAATGCTTTCGTCCTTTATATGATAATTAATATCCTTTTCTTGTAAATATCCTTGGATTTTTTCCATATGTTCTTTTTGCATTTTTATCAACAATTTAATTGGTTTTTATCAACAAGTAAATTTTTATCAACAATTTAATTCGTTTTTTGAGGTTTAAAATTTTTTACTTAATTCTTTTTTCAATAACATCTTTTATCTTTTTGATTAAATGAGTATCTCCAAACGGATACTTTTTTGTTTTTCGACCTATTTTTTTAAAAACAAGGTAACTTACTTCGTCCAAACCCTTATCTTCAAGTGTTTCCAAATACTTATCGAACTTACCCTTACCCATTGGTTCTCTAACGTACTTCTGGATATAGTCTTTGGCTTCATCTTCTTGGTAACGGACAACACGGTCTTGCATAGCTTGAGCAGTTTCATTCATGAATTCTATAATTTCTTTCTCTTTTTGTATTCTAATATCATAATTTATTTGCGCAGCTCTTAATAGATCAACGCTATCTTGTAACACTTTTTTTGGCATTCTTTCTATTTCTAGAACGCCTAGTTTCATAATTCGTTGTACATCTCTATCCACTCTATCCATTAAATACGATGGAACATCCTTGATCGTCTCATAATATCTTTCTGGAGTTTCTACGGTTGTTCTCTTGCTCTTTTCCCTCTTCTTTGATTTCTTCCCCTTAGTTTTTTTCTTTCTTGACTTCTTCTTTCCCGTCTTTTTCGGTTTACGTGAGGATTTCCGCTTAGATCTGCGTTTTGATTTTTTTTTCTCGGCGAATTCATCAATCTTGGTCTCGGGGGGAAGTGTTAACTCTCCAGATTGAATCTTATCATGTGTATCCTTTCTAAAATAAATATATATTGTTCCATTTCGCTTAACGACTCTAGCTCTTACATCACTGTCTTTATCTTTGAGAAAATGCATCAGATTTCTTGCATCATCTTTATTATCAAATTTTAATTCCAAATCCGCAATATATAGTTTTTTATTGAAATGTCGTTCATGAAATCTTTCTTCTTGACTTGCACACATGATGGTTATCGGTCCTTAATTATTTATTTTATCCTATCCTCTTTTATTTTATCATAACTTCTTAGTTTTTAAAAAAATAATGGCAATTAATACAGCATTGAATGATAATAGCACTCCAATAGGAATAAAAAGATACTCTGGAAACATTAGTAGTGAAAATCCTGCAAGTGGGGTACAAAATATCAATAAAAGCAATAATTTCTTAATCTGAATATAAAGAGTATCTTTCTCTAATTTATTTCTCTTTTTCAAAGTGCTAATTGATAATTTCGTCAATAAAATTGCGGGAAAAATCAGAGGAATACTAACTGAAGGGCGAGCTAGAAAATGATACCATTTGGAAACTTGGCTTTGTTGAAATATTTCTATAAAATAATTAATATCTCTGAAGTCAGGATTAATTATGAGAAAATATGCATTTAAGATCCCTTGGATGAATATCATGCCAAATAAGAATAAGCCCAGCGCTTTAAGTGATTTTTTCCAATTATCAAAATCGACTAATTCATACATAAATAAGAACATAAATAACAACGGTAGAAGTTTAAACCCGAGGAAGGACACAATTATACCGTAAATTATGCTATATTTATCTATTGAATTTCTTTTCTTTTTATGTTTATAAAAAACCGCATAAGTAACAACGTAACCTGCTGTAACCATAGTCTCAACATTTGCCCACATACCCAAATGAAATCCCGTAGCGAGAAGAATGAAATAAGTCAGTATGGTAAATTCATTCGATAGCATCCGTGCAAAGATTAATATCAAGATTATCGAAATCAGATTGAATAGTGAAAAATAATAGAAAATTAATGTATTACCAAGCGGATACCAAGGTAAAAATAACCAATAGAAATATGGTAAATAAACCACATTAATAAAACCACGAGACTCGTTGTAATATAATGAAGGAAATGCCTCAACAAACCATTCGTAATACTTAATATCGCTATTTAAAAGCGGGTCATTATGAGTATCCAAAAAACCTAAAACAAATACTATGATGACAGCAATTCCCAAGATAACTAAAAAAATATTCCATAGTACCGATTTAAAAGTCATTTTGCGTTCAGATTTATCAGTATTCCCATCCATTGATTCTCACGTGCATGTAATTCTCTGTTTATTTATATATGATCTTACTTAGTTTATTTAAAATAAGAGTTTTCGGCTTTGATTATGATTCCAATTATCCTAGAATAAGGAATCAACTTAGGGCGTCTAGTTTTCCGTTAATAAATTCTATTACTGCTAAATCCCCTATAATCTCGTAAAAGCCCCGTAAGTACCTATAAAAATCAATTTTCATTTGTACAGCTGTTAATGAATCTAAAAGCTCCATTAATTTATCATGGTAGAGTTTGCTTTTCTGATAATCGCCAAGTTCATAATAAAGTCTTCCGATAGATTTTAAAGTCCGAGCTGTACCGACTTTATTTTTTAGCGCACTTTTTAATCGCAGAACCCTATGGTACATTTCTAACGCTTTATGAAGTTCACGAACCTTTGAAGAATTCTTAGCGCTCAACTCGAGTTTATGAATTTCAACAATATCTCTCATAGATTTATTTTGTGAACTGTCAGCCATTATTTATCTATTAGGCGAAACCTATTTATATTCTTTGCGAAAAAGCATATTTGAGTGTTTTTGTCGGATTTAACAGCAAAATGCAAAAATATAAAATTTATTCTTTTTCATTCTCCTTTTCTTCTAAATGAGGAAATATAGCCGAGTCGCTGTCCACTTCACTCTGCAACTTCTTAAAAGCATAGCTTGAAGAAGAAAATGTAGTTGCATTATATCGTTCCATGATATCGGATAATTCATCATCAAAAATCCGAACATATAATTTTATTTCCGGAAAAAGCATATTGATTTTTGATGTTAGATATAAAGAATCGTCAAATTCACTTTCTTTTCTCCAACAAATAAAGATCTGCGTCACATCCTTCAATTTGACTACAGAATTAATCTCACTAACGAAATTACCCATCATATTGATTATATGTAACCTTTTATTCTCCTTGAATTTAATTCCTTGATGTTCTACGTTAAAGAAATATACTTCCCGGTCTTCCTCAGCTGATATTTTATTTGCAACGCGCTGCGAGAGATTATCAGTTCCAAGAACTATTGCAGTCCCATGTTGGTCTTTATCCCATGATTCTAATTCTTCAAGAGTCCATTTTGACGTAGAAAAAGGAAACGCATTAATGCGGGGTTCTTTTAGATATTCTTGTACATGTTCTTCAAAACATCGTGCATATATCTTGCAATAGGGATTCATCTGACGGATCTTTTCAGAACATATAAGCACAATTCTCACATCACTAAGACAGATAAAAACTTCGGTTGCTCGCTTTACACTAGCAAATTTTAGATTATTAGTTTCTACTGGCGAGCCAACTACTACGGGTTCTCCTGCGTTTATTAAATCTTCCACTAATTCTTGATCGTCTTCCATTACCACATATTTACGCTTATTTTCAATGCAATAATCTACAATACGTTCTCCAAGATGATCATAACCGATAACAACAGCATGTTTTCGTTTATATCTTGCAATAATACTGCACGTTACAGTCGGATTGTATTTTTCCAATAATTCTCCAGTTATAAACCCAAAAAAAACAACCTCGATTAAAATCGGCCATATAAGGTTGTAGAAACTAGCAAAATCGGTGCTAGAATTCGGAGATCTTATACCGAAGGCAATTAAAATATTGCTCAACACTTCATGTGTCGGTTCAACGGCAGAAAAATACGTAAATCCAGCAACCCAGAAAAAGAACAGAAAAAAAAACTGGACATTATATTGTTTCAGTTTCAGATGTAAGTCAATTATTTTATTCGTAAGACCCATAGTTTTTAATTAGCGCAACTTACATAAAATTGTTTTTAATTATGGAACTTTAAGTTAGACGAGTGATAGCGTTTCAAAATCTAAAAATCGACCAATCCAATAGGGTAAAGTCATATCTCCCGTAACAGCACCATCAACCCCAGAATAATTTGGTATTATTGTATCAAACGGGCTATATTCCCACATAAATGTAGTTGTTCTTCTCCAATCTGCGGGAATAGGTGTATCCCAAATACCATTTGGGTGCGTCCAACCCATTTCAGGGTTGTAAATCTCCTTAAATAGTGACTGAATTGGATTATTTTCATCTATAAGAGATTCCCAATCAAAGATTTCTGCGTTAGGATATGGAGCGTCTTCAATCGGTGATAAGTAAGCATAATTATTATATGAATCAAACCCATTTGGATTCGTAAATCTCCTGCCAGTCTTCTTAGTTAGCGCACATCTCATAAGGCAATCCGCCACGTCATTCTCTAAAAACTGGAGTTCCTCTTGAGACAAACGAACTGAATCTGATGGATGAATTGACGTTATATAATTCGTGTAATCCAAATCTGCCATACCCAGAGCAAATGCAGTATCAAACCACGCATTTCTATGGTACTTTACAAGGTGATATATAGGTTTTAGGAAGTAATCTTGATATAATCTTCTTAATTGTGGATTGTCTTCTAATACACATAAAGTGAACGCCAGAGTCATCATTAAGTCTATATTAAAGTATTGATAGCCCCAAATCATTACGTCATGAAATCCAACCTGGGTTTGCTTTCCTACTTTACGTAAATGCATTCTATTATATACATATTTATCATATAATTCATCCCATCTTTCAGGATGAACCGTCTTTCCCACTCTTAAGAACATTATACAATAGCTTGTATCCATTATCGGTTGCTGATTCAATGCTTCAGCCCCCATCAAATGCGTTTTTCCGTCATAATCTATTATACGCCAGCCAGTATTCACAAAGAATTCGAGCATTCGGTCGACAGTTTCACGAATTAAAGTTCTAATCGTTTGATTATTCACAAATTGATAAGCTATACCTAACCCAGTGAGAACTCCGTTATAGAGGTCAACAGACGTCCCAGATTCTACCCAAAATACATATTCTTTCTCGTTCGGACCAACATAAGACACATTATAGATGATATGAGTATCATCATATTTCTCTTGATAGAGAAAGCTTTGAAAATAGGAACGTGCTTTTGGAGTATCTGGAACAACATATCTTGCCATTCTTCCATCCTCATGAAGTTCACTTAGTAGACTGAATGCTTTCACCACTTTTAGAATTTTCTGTGACATTTTAGATACTTGCTCTTCATCTCCTTCTCTATAAGATAATGCATATTTGAGAGCTTCTCCTACTAAAGTTTGTCCGGCGTATGCTGCAGCATGTCCCGTTCCGTGATAATATGAAATTATGTTGAACGGATCCTCTGGATTAAATTCATCACAATTAGCTAAGAATTCCGATTCATTCCAAAGCCCAAAACTTCTTGGATCTCTCACAAAATGCGCTTCACTATATGGATAATAATCCCATCCATCTCCGGTCATATTTTGTGGGAAACAGTATGTATACAAATATTTACTCCAGTTTTCAGTAGCACTTGCGATATATTCTGGATCGGCTTCCATGAAGTCTTCTGAATCAACATAAATTCCATCAATGAAATAATTTTTCATAGGCCATACATATGCATAAACAGAACCAATTACATAAGAAATTAGAACAATTGGGATAAGTATTAAAAGTATTTTTACAATATTTTTTGGAGTAATAGGTTGTTTTCGCGACCTTTTTTTACTGACAGTCATTGTTTCCCCTTAGAATAACCACCTTATTAAGTTTCCTCCACAATTTTTTAGATTTTTTTAAAGAGAAAAACTAATCAAGGTAAAAAAGAAAGATCATTATATGAATGAACTTAATTTTGCAACTGGCTACTACGACACGATTTGGCGTGATGTAGTGACAATCCCAAAATTACCTGTTCAAGAGATATGGGAATATATTATCAATTGGCTCGAAGAACTAAATGTTGATTACAAGGATGTTCATAAATTTAATCACGTTTTCGCCGAGCACGGCAGCCGTGGAGGGAAAACTGCATTAGATGCAAAGAAAGAGATCCATATCGGTTTACGACCAAACGATGATGAAAGCATTACTGTGGTTGTGGAATTAGAGTTTTCAAGAGTAAGTAAATTTGGAATCTCTTTATTAGGAGATACATTTGACGCCTTTGATGATATAGATAGCGCTAAGCGATATAGATCTCAATGGCAGAAATTCTGTGACCCATTCCTTAGTAAAGTAACCACAATTGTAAATGTTATAGAAAAACAAGAGACCGCAGGAAAGCCCATGCATTGTCCTTGGTGTGGGCATAAAGTGGGATATCCTTGGCCTAGGTTCTGTTTGGAATGTGGTGGAAAGTTAGATCGATTCAATGTAGCAATGAGAGATTAAAATAACGGGTTCTATAAAGATACAATCACCGGAATTGACTTTAATACCAAAGGAATACGCAAATAACAAGATTAGTAATTTCACCATAAAGAGATTTAGCAAAAAGAAAGGAGCTAAATCCAAAGCAGCTAAAGAAATTAAATATGATTTTTTCTTAATGTGGATTCCTCTTAAAAAGTCCGAGAAAGAACTAAATGAAAGTATAGCAGAATTTTTTCCTTCTATACCAATCTCAAAAATATATACTTGTGAAATAGACTTAGTCTATCCTGTGAATTATATTAAATCTCAGACGGATAAAAACTTGGAAACAGATAAGAACAATTTCTTGATTAAGTCAACGATAGGGAAGATGATCCCAATCGCGTTATCCGACAAAATACTGTCAAATATCCCGATAATAAGAAATGCGCAAGAACATTCAAGACTGAAGACTAAAATGAAATATAGCGGGTCAGTTTATTTCTGGAGTTTTGCGTTTAAATTGGTATTGCAGATCATTTCTGAGGGAAATTTTTATCCATATGGTAAACATGGGGAAGAAGATTTTGCTAATTATCAAGTATCATCAGAGCAAGAAGGGATTATTAAGCTAAAATGGCGTCCAGTTCTACGCTCTCAAAAAGATTTCATAAATTATGAAAAAATCTTAGATTTTGCACCAATTGCGGCGTATGCAATCACGAATGAAGACAATCAAGAATTAATACAAATTTCGAGTTTACTTTCGCTTTATCTGAATGAAATGACCGATTTATTAATCAGACATTCTGCTCAGGCTATTAAATATGCGAAGTTTTCAGAAGTATACGGTTTCTCGCCCAAGGATATAAAGAAATTGGGCGAAAGAATTCCATGGGAAGTGCGGTTGCTTGGATCATTGCTGTTAGATGATAATGATATGCTTATTTATACAATTCCAGAGAAAGCAATTCCCGATATGATAAGTAAATGGACGCAATTTATCAATAGATCTTATTGGAAAGAAGGATATAGTCTTGCCTTGGATTTACATATTCCTAACAATGTACAGCAATCATGGAAAATTGATTTTATACTGCAATCATTTGGTTCCAAAGAACAGATATCTTTATCTGAATTTTGGGCTCGTTTAAAGCAAAATCCAATCTCTTCTGAAATAGAACTAAGAAGAAATCTATTAGTCTCATTGTATAATTTGAGTTTGATCTTTCCACCAATAAAGAAATCATTGGATGAAATGGAACCTAAACATATCTCACTCTCGAAATCTGAGGCGAGCGAATTTTTGGAATATACAGTTTCACA
>WJKO01000325.1 GCA_014729055.1 Promethearchaeota archaeon
GTTTGATAATCCCCAGAATGTTGAATATGCTAAAATTCCTTATGAGGTTAATGATTGTGAAAAACATAGAGAATTCGCACAAAAAGTTGCTCGAGAAACAATTGTATTGCTGAGAAATGAAGGCAATATCTTACCATTAAGTAAAAATGTGAAAAAGATTGCTATTATCGGTCCTAATGCGGATAATTTAGATTGTTTACTTGGAAACTACAATGGGACTCCGTCACAATATATTACTCCTCTAACAGGTATTAAGAATCTCGTCAGTGAAAACACCAATGTAGAGTATGTTAAAGGATGTGATTTAACTGATGATAGTGAAGAAGAATTTAAAGAAGCTGTTGAGGTTGCAGAGAACGCGGATATTGTTCTTCTGTTTATGGGAATTTCTCCAAAATTAGAAGGAGAGGAGCGTCGATTGAGTGGATTAGATGATCGTCAAAAACTTGATCTTCCGATGATTCAGCAAAGATTATTGAGAAAAGTATTTGAAGTAAATAAAGAAATTATCTTAACAATATGCAATGGCAGTCCAATCTCTTTAAATTGGGCGAGTAAAAATGTCCCAGCGATTATAGAATCATGGTATCCAGGACAGGAAGGTGGTACCGCGATTGCAAAAGTTATCTTTGGAGATTATTCTCCAGCAGGACGTTTACCTATAACAATAGTTAAATCAGTTGAAGATCTACCTCCATTTGAGGATTATAATATGAAAGGAAGGACGTATCGCTATTTGGAAAAAGAAGCGTTATACCCTTTTGGTTTTGGATTAAGTTATAGCGAGTTTCGATATCGCAATGTAATAATAAGTTCTGAAGAAGTGCAAATAGGAGAATCTGTATCAATCTCGGCAGAAATCGAAAATATAGGAGAATACGATTCAGATGAGGTGATTCAATTATATATAAAACATTTAGATTCTGAATTTGGTGTCAAAAATCACCAATTAATAGGCATTAAACGGATGTTTCTAAAAAAAGATGAAATCAGAAATACTAAATTCAAAATAAAGCCAAGACAAATGGCACTAATAAATAATGAGGGCAAATGCATATTGGAACCCGGACGAATCAGATTATACTTGGGGGGTACGCAACCCGATAAACGTAGTTCCGAGTTAACAGGAAAAATGCCATTATCTTTTGAGATTCTAGTAGCAGGAAATAGACAAGAAATTGAATATTAGACCAATCTTTCATGTTCCCAATGGGGATTATCGCTTGTTTTTAGATACCAAGCGAGTAACCCATCCTTTAATTCTCTTCGCTTTGCCGAGTAATCTGGATTATTATATAAATTAACTAACTCCTCTGGATCTTCTGTTAAATGATATAATTCATTTTGGTTCTTTTCTGTATTGCGCAATATCAATTTCCATTCTTTAGTGCGAATCATAACCGTTCTCGCTACCATACTTGGAATTTCGTGTTGAAGATTTGTTTTATCGTAATATATACCCATAAATGGCATTTTTGGACTTTTAATTTTGTTTTCAAAGCATTGAGGTTCCCTTTCGTCATATCCTCCTTCTGCAAAAACCGCTTCACGTAATTTTTTCACTTTTCCCGACATCAATGGTAGGAGATCTTTACTGAAATGTGTATAATCGGTTTGGATATCGGCAATATTGAGAATAGTTGAAAAAATATCTATACTTTGGACTAAATTATCAGCAATATTTAAATTACTTCCATTTTTCATTTCAGAGTTTGAATTGGGCAGTTTAATTAATAAAGGCACTCTCAATAAACAATCCCTCATATCTGTAACCCATTTTTCCGTAAGTCCATAATCTCCTGCATAATCCCCGTGATCGGATATAAAGAATATTGCCGTATCATCATAAATCCCCATCCCTTTCAATTTATTTAATACCAAACCTACTTGATGGTCTAAGGAAGTTACCATACCATAATACGTTGCTCTTATCTCTCTGAAATCTTCCTTGGTAAGTTTATTAAGGTTATACCTGTTGTTGAGGATTCTCATAAATTGTGGTTTATCATCGAATTTAGATGGGATTAATTCGGGTAATTTTTTTCGATCGTACATAGAAAAGTAGGGTTCCTCAACTGTATATGGTGGATGTGGAAAATTATAACAAAGAAACAGACAGAATTGTTTACGTTTGGATGGTTTTTGCTTACTTAGATATTTAAGTGCTTTTTTGGTGATGAAATGATCGGGATCTAATGAAGCTTGTTGTTTAGTCCGTTTTCCAAAATAAAATGACTTTTTTAAACGATGTCCAATCGGATAGGGATTCATTTTAAAGTAATGGGTAATTATATCTTTTATTTTGGAATCTTCAAAATTCACGTTCCGTAAAATGAAGACTTTAAACACTTCAACTAATATTTTGATTTTTTCTTTAAAAGATAAGTTAAATAGGATCTTTAAAACTAAAGAAGAAATCAATTTAATTCTTTTATTGGAGCTTTTTTTAGCAGACTTCTTGTTGAAAAGATCATTTTTACCGATACAAACAACTTCATATCCATGCTTCTTTAGTATATGGAATAAGTTTTCCTCATGTGGTCTTAATAGTTGATATAGGCTTCGATGTCCTCCATTGTGCACGAATTGACCAGTAAAATTACAGCAACGTGAAGGTCCGCAGACAGGATTTACTGAGAAAGCATTAGTAAACATGGTTCCTTCATCAGATGCTATGGATTCGATATTTGGAATATTTAAATGCGGATTGTTTATTATATCCCCTCGCATTTCATCGGGCATAATTATCAAAATATTTGGACGTGTTTTTAATTGCTTTTTGATTGACTTTTTTGATTTTTCTTCTGAATTCTTTTCCAAAACTTGCATAATCA
>WJKO01000033.1 GCA_014729055.1 Promethearchaeota archaeon
ATCTAACCAAAAAAATGAAGAAAGACAAGGATCCAATCTAAAACACACAAAAAATGTAGAAACCAAATCATTTGATAGTTTTTTAGAAATCAAAAAGCACTGGTCTCTGAAGGATAAACTCATAGATTTTTACAGACACAAGTTCCCAGTTCATAAATTCTTTAAAATAATTCCGGGAATCCCAAAACTCTTCAAGATAATTACGAAAGAGAAAATAGATATTATTTACGAACGTGGCGGATCTTACGGATTGGGCGTCTTGATGGCTAAATTAACTGGAAGAATCTCTATCGTAGATTTTATAGATATTATGTACTGGAATTGGGCGTTAAAAAACTGTGATAGAATCATGTCTTATTTTTCTACATTTCAAGTACCTGGTCTTGTTAATAGAGAAAAAATTGATAAAGTGTTTACTTGCGCCGATATTAAGCGGTTCAATCAAGATGCACCAACGGAAAAAGCGTTAAAACTCATGGAGATACAAGATAAACAAAAGATATTTCTGGGAATTTATGTTGGAGGATTCTATTCGTGGCACGGTCTGGAATATATTGTGAAGGCAATCGAAATCATGGACAAACAGAAATTATTTAAGGAAAATGGAAAACAATTAAAAATTGCATTGGTTGGAACTGGGGATCAATTCAATTACATCAAAGAACTCATTAGCGAGAAAAATTTAGAAAAGTATTTTATTATCACTGGAAGGGTAGATTTTAACGACGTACCTAAATTTATTAACGCTGCCGATTTTTGTTTGAATACAAATACAGCAGATGCTTTGGGCATGAAGATTTTTGAATATTTATCATGTGCAAAGCCTGTCATTGCGTTCAATGTTGATCAAATCCCTATCTTCTTCAATGATGGTGTAAATTTGGTATTCGCAAAGACAAAAGATCCCGAAAATTTAGCAAAAAAAATGAAATTTTTGTATGATAATCCATCATTAATGGAAAAGATTGGAAAAAACGCGCGGAAATTAGTAGAGGATAGATATACGTGGGAACAACACGGTAGGAACATCTTACATACTATCAAAAAGGCAATCCGAGATCGATTAGAATGAATGTAGTTATTGAGCCCATAGAAACTGCACCTGTTAATGATAGACAGGATGAGTTAATACTGCCTGAATTGGATGAAGAAGATAACTCAATATTAAATCCGGCAGTTCCTCCTACTTCGGGTATAAGGATGTTAATTTTTCAGGAAAAAGAAAACGCATTGTATATGCCCGTTCGAAATCAATATCGGTTTTTTCGCATTTTTAAGGCAATCAGCTTAATTGCGAAATCGGAGGTGAAAAAAGAACACCCATCCGTATTGATTGTAACGGATGAACGTCCTGCAGCAGCACATTTACTGAAATATTGCGCGAAAATATTTGCTTTTGACGGATATAAGATCTTTTTTGAAGAGAATTTGGAAGAAGAAAATGACGTGGGAACTGCCAACAAAGAAAATAAAGAATTTTCCTCCAATATGAGTACACCGTATGGCAGTTTTGCAGTAAATCTTTTTGAATATATTGATGTATCTATAGTTATTACTGCAAGCCATAATCCTCGTACATGGGATGGTATTAAATTTTATATTAATGAACCAATCCCTATCAGCGGAGGAATTATGCAAGAGGTCTTTGAACAATCAAGAAAAATTGAGAAGATTGGTCTTATAAAATCTCCGAAAATCAATCAAATCAAAGCAAATGAAAAAAATAATGAATATGTAGTTAGCTTAGTCAGCGAAATAATGGATTTGTCACCGTTAGCCGATAAGAATATTGTTATATGGCCCTATGTGGGAACTGCCCCAGAAATTCAGAGTCTCTTCAAAAAGATTGGTGCAGATACAACCATCATTAATGAAACGATGGAACCTCCAGATCCTGTTGAGAATATCAATAAAGCACGCACTGTCGAAGTCTTGCGGGAACATAACGCAAATATTGGTATATTGCTCGATACAGACCGAGACCGCGTCGTGATGATTATTAAACAGCGTAATGGCAACTTTATCACATTATTTCCAAACGAACTCTATACTGCAATGCATAATATCTTAGTAAATGAATATAATAAGAAAATTATTAACGTCCGAACGGTTCCGAGTGATCCAAGAGGAGATAAACATGCGATTATTAATATCGTTACTGGAGTTGGTTATAAACATTTAGGGCTAGTTCTGTATGCCGCTTTAAACAAAAAGATTAGAAAGGATAAATTCGATTCAAGTCTGATCTATCTCTGGGAAGAAGAAAAAGTTACAAAGATAAAAGATCCTCAACAAATAAACCATATTATTCTTGAGGAATGTGGAGAAGACGAAGAATTACTTATGGTTTTATGGGAAGAATCAGGTGGTCATACGGTCAATATATTGAATAAGAAAAACAATAACTTGCAGTCTAAATATCCTTTGATCGGTGATAAATATCCTGCAGTGGCGATTTTAATTCTATGTGCCTTGATAGAAAAAGGATACAACCTTCTCGACTATATCGATCGAAAAATAATGGGAACGTTCTCGACTTTAAAAGCGGATAACGACAAGAAATTGGAAATAATGAATGGATTTAGTAAAATGAAGGGAAAAGACATCCAGATACAAGATTACGAGTACCATATAAACTATTATACGAAACTAAACGATACTCTTGATATCATTTGGTTGAAAAGCGAAACAACAAACATTTATTTTCGCGCATCAGGTACGGGTCCGCTAGTGAGAATCTACGCGTTTGGACCAAGAACGACCGTTAAAAAGGAATTAGAAAATGTAAAAGAAAAAATTAGGAAACTCTATTTTTAGCCTTTCATTACTGGTATTTCGGATCGAGTTTATTTACAAGATCTTTGATCTTCTGAGTATCTGATCGTTTACAAATCAAAATAGCATCATGTGTTTCAACAACAACTAAATTTTCCACCCCTACCAGACCAACTAATTTATCAGAAATCACAATATTTTCGAGCGACTCAACTGAATTGATTT
This sequence comes from Promethearchaeota archaeon, assembly GCA_014729055.1. Classification (GTDB taxonomy): domain Archaea; phylum Asgardarchaeota; class Lokiarchaeia; order Sigyniarchaeales; family Promethearchaeaceae; genus WJKO01. The sequence continues at coordinate 3,001 of WJKO01000033.1, forward strand.
TATTTTTCGCATAATTCCAGTCTTCATCTGGATCCATTATACGAGCCAACGCGTTATAATCCCCAATATCATCCCAATCCATCGAGGATTTTAGTAATGCAATGTTGTCACTCCTTTCTAGCACACCATAATCTATTGAAATTTTATCTAATTTGCTGAATTCGGTTTCAAGAATGTCTTGTTTAAAATCGCTTTCATATATTTTTTCAAGAGAGGAATATAAGTCGGGCATGTATTTTTCAATTTCTTCGAGCATTACCGAACATTTTGATATGAATATGCCTGAATTCCAGTAGTATATTTTCTTTGCAATGTATCTTTTAGCCGTATCTTCATCTGGTTTTTCTTTAAATTCATCGACATTAAAGAAATAATGTTCTAGGTTTTTTCCACTCTTTATATAACCATACCCAGTATGGGGATACGTGGGTTTTATACCAACTAACACTATTTTATTTGTTTCGTTGGCATACTTGCACGCGTCTTTTATATCTCCCAAATAGTGGTTGACATCTTTATAGTAATGATCTGCTGTATCGAAAAATAAAATAGAATCATCAAATTCTTTTTTAAGTTTAATACATGCAAGACCGATAGCAGCCGCTGTATTTCTTGCGGATGGTTCGATAATATAATTTACATGATTTGATAATAATTTTTCAAATTTCGTGCATAATTCTTCGTTTGCTACTATGTATTTATCTGGAAAAGAATCTAGACGATTTATCGTGTCCACAATCATCGGTTTATCAGAGATCAATGGCAAATTTTGTTTAGGTATATTTTTTCGTGATAAGGGCCAGAATCTCTTACCTTGCCCTCCTGCTAAAATAACGGGTATTGTTTTCATATTTGTCACGCTATAAGTATAATTTCTGGTTATTACTTCCAAATATTCTTAATTACTTCTACAAATCGAGATATTCTTGATAAACTTTCTCTACTCTATTACCTACTTCTTTCCAAGAGTATCTTTTAAGGAATTCTTGAGATTCTTCGACTACTTGTTTCCTTAAATCTTCGCTTTTTATATATTTAACGAATGATTGTGCTAATAAATCTGGTTGTTGAGGCTCTACGAATATGGCTTTATCTTGGAGCACTTCTTTATATGCGGGCATATTAGAGCAGATTACAGGGGTGCCACAACTTAACGCTTCGACTGGGGTCATTCCCCAACCTTCTGCCGCATAAGAATATGTAACAAAGATATCTGCCATATTATAATACGCTACCATTTTCTCATCGGGAACTAAACCCACAAATTTAACTTCTGGGTACTCGTGTTTCCATCTTGCAACTTTATCTTGCATTTTAAGAGTTGGTTTTCCACCAATCACTAAGTTTAATTCAGGAATTACCTTTTTTGCAGCTTGATATGCTTTGATAATATCTTCAACACCCTTATAGAATGCAATTCTTCCAACATAATAGAGTACTGGACCTTTTAAACCAAGTTCTTTCTTTGCTTTTAAACCTACGTTTTTATCTGGTTTATATTTTTCGTCAACAGCACAACTAATATTTCTGATTTTTTCATCCGACACTTCCATATATTTACTGATCTCTTTTTTTACGCTTTCGGCACCACAAAGAATTAGTTTGGCTTTTTGCGCATTTCTTTTTTCCAACCACTTTAATCCAGGTATTCTTGAAAAATTGGCCTGAAATGGACCAATATCATGGATATGAGTAATATATGAC
>WJKO01000326.1 GCA_014729055.1 Promethearchaeota archaeon
AATGAAAAACACCAAACAAGAACTGACTATAAATCCATCTTGTTGGATGTCAATTTTGAAGATGAAGCATTATCTGAACTTGAACAATTCTGTTCTAATAATAACTTCCCATTACCAGATCTACTGATTATGACTCATTGTCATTTGGATCATTCGAGTCATGTGCATGATCTTGTAGACAAATTTGATTGTGATATTATTTGTCCTAAAGAAGAAAAAGAAGTGCTCGTTCATCATAATGGATTTATTAATGTATATGAAATTGAAAAATTAGATGATATTCCGGGCATCATAGATGCCTACAATCATTTAAAATACAATATTTTGAATTTTGATGTCATTCAAGATGAGAATAAAATAAAAACATATAATTCAAACACTAAGTTGCGCTTTGGGGATATCACCCTGAATCCTATTCCGTTACGATCGCATAGTTTTGGACATCATGGTTTTATGATTTCTGTTCTAAAATCAATATTTGAAATGAATTTTCCTACTATTAAGCAAAATTCAACACGAAATTATATCGATGTTATCCTGCCTTCTAGTTGCCTAGGTTTGGATCGTAATAGCATCGATAAACCAGCTTTTGGACCGTGGTATGGTTTTAAACAGAATAGAATAGTAAATTATTTGAACGATATAAACAAAATGCAGAAGATTTACGAGAATTCGGCATTCTTCCTTACATCATCACATGGATTAGTCTATTCAAAGATTCCCAGTCTTAATACTAAAGACAATCTAAATCGAAAAGTAGTATGGCAGCAAAAGGACAAAATTACCGAACCATTTGATTATCTTAGAAACCAAATTATGCGTAATCATAGAAAAATCATAAAAATGATCGACAGATTGAGAATTAATCACCAAGATTTAATTAAAATTATAGCAAGTGCTAAAGATATTCGATCAAAAGAAATTACTCAGCTAATTGAAGATATTTCTAATATGAGCCCTATTTACAAATTAAAAAAAATTAAGAAAGAACTTAGACCCGCATATACTCTATGGCAATACTGGTTTATTTTTAATCATCTAAAATATCTAAGCAAATCCTCTTTTCCCTAGTCTTAAAATAATTTTATTAACATGAAGAATTAAAGTATAAATATGATTAATCTTATTTTTGACACTATTGAGAACGCAGCTGACCAATTAAACTATTGGACAGATATTAGATTTATCGTATTTGGTTTTGAAGCAGCAATCCTAGCGTTTTATATATATTATACAGGCAGGTTCCTCATGGGTGCTAAACGGAAGAACGAATATTCATTAAGAAATGATTTGTCCTACACTTGGGCTGCATTCTTTGCATGTCAAGCCGCGATGAGTGCTTTTATTATGTATGCTGATTATTTTCAAAATTATCTGCCTGCTGGTGATATTTATGCATGGAGGAACTACTTTTTAAACTTAGGTGGCGTTATGGGGTTAGTAGGAATTATATTAATTGCCCGAAAAAGTGAGCAAATTTTAGGAACAAAATACATTATTAGCGTCTTGTTATTGATAATATCTGCTTGCGTTGTTCTGTTTTTCAATTTTCCAACAAGATATTTCAATTTGTTTCTTATCGTTGCTTACATAACTAATATTCTGATCTTTTATTCTGCTGTCCGTTATGTAATCGGTTCTCATCCAATGCTAAATAGACAACTACGAATCTTTGTTTATGGTTTTATATTAATGACGATAGCACAATTTGGACGATCCGATATTGCACTAAATTTTGTTTTTCAATACAGCGTGGATTGGGTTTATAATCTTCGATTTTTCGCAGATTTCTTTCTAATGGCAAGCTTATTCCTTCTACAATATGCATTTAACCAATTCCCGAGCTTGTTTGAATTAGAATGGAGAAAATATTTAAGAGAATTGCACGTTGTGTATATGAAGGGTGGAAATGAGATCTATGGGTATTACTTTGATGAAGAAAATAAGGATAATAGCGAGATCGTGGGTGGTTTTATGTATGGTGTTAACCAACTGGTGTCTGAGATAACGGGAAGCGATACCGCGTTACATATGATTAAACAACAAGAAAATGTGGTTTGTTTTGAAAAAAATGAACTTGTTATCGTTGTTCTTATTGCCAAAGAATATAATGAACTTTATACACACAAACTGAAACAACTTTTAAGTATCATTATGTTGGAGTACGGACACTATCTCGAAAATTGGAAAGGAAATAAAACGCCTTTTAAGTCACTAAAGGAGAAAATAGAAAAAATCTTCGGATAAATAATAGATGATAGATTAATCATCTCTTTTTATTTGCGTTTTCAGTCTGAAGTTTTATTTTTTTCCCATAAGTCACTATATATTATTAAATTCAATATATTTAGAGAACAAATCTTTTAATATCAATCATGATTATATAATTCACGAAAACCCAATTACTGGGTTTTTTGTTGAAAATCGTTTCTTAAAATAGGTCTTTCGTTAAATTGGTTTCTTAAATTCAATGTTCAATAAATACATGTAGTAAAAGCCAGTTTTAAGAAACTCAATGAATCCAAAATTAATTTATAGTGACTAAAATGCCTAGTGGTATCGTAAAATGGTTTGATGATTATAAGGGCTACGGATTTATCCATCCGGATGAAGGGGGAGAGGATATATTTGCTCATATCTCAAATTTAAGTAGTTCAGAAGAGCAATACAGTACGCTTTATAAATCAGATAGGGTTTCCTTCGATGTTATCGAGACAGAGAAAGGTCTTGAAGCTGAGAATATCAAAATTGTCAAGGAAAGTCCCAATAGACATAAGAAATCTAAACCTCTCTTCAACATTCCATATAAAGCTAAATAATAGCGAATATAATCAAACATTAATTTATAATTTTTTTCTTTATGATTGATTTATCGCTTTTTGATTTATTTCTCTTCTAATACAACACATTCCCAGGGATTGAGAATTATTCTACTGCCAGCTATGGGTTTGTTATTCACGCTAGTCGACACAAGAAATTCTAAGTTTGGAGAAGGATTTGGCATTCTCAGACCTTGATTACTAAAATTTAGCAATACTAAAACTATCTGTTCCTTGTCACCCTTTTTTATTATACGTTCATACGCTAATACTTTTTTTGATAATTCAGGAATATGAGGAAGTCTTAGGGATCCAGAATTTAAAGCGGGAGTTACTTTTCGAACTTTAAGAAATCTACGATAGCAATTTAAGATAGAATCTTCATCCTCCAATTGGGTTTCTACATTTATTTTTCTATATGTTCGTGGAATTGGTAACCATGCCCTCGGGTATGTTGTAAATCCTGCGTGCTCTTGAGAATTCCATTGCATAGGAGTTCTACAGTAATCTCGATTTAGCGTCTCCTTTGTAAATTTATAAACTAAATTATGAATAAATTGAGGAATCCAGCCGAAATAATGAACCAAAGCATCTCTACTGTTATTTGCGGGAGTAAATCCGTCCTCCATACCAATTTCTTCACCATAATAAATAAATGGAACCCCGCGGACTGTAAGCTGCAAAGCTGCGCTTAACTTTGCCTTTAAAATATTGTTTCCTAATCGTGACATGCGACGTGAACGATCATGATTGCCAAATACCCATGTCGGTAAATAAGGATCCGGAAAATTATCTTCAAATAGCTGAATAATCTTTTTGATTTTTTTTGCTTTGAAAGGTGTGGTTAACGACTGGAATAAAAAGACTAAATTCAAACCATCAGCATCCTCACCCAAATATTTCTTCAATGTATCAATAGAGCCACTGACTTCTCCAACGAAAAATCTTTCTTTATCTTTAAACCCATCAATAGTCGACCTTAATTGCTTCATGAATTCTATAGTATCAGGATGATTTAACGTATGAATTGGATCTCGAAACAATCTGGCTTCATCGTCATCGGAGGGAATTAGTTTCCAGCAAAATGGATTATCCCGAAATTCCTTATCCTCATAAAGAGCATTTATTATATCCAATCTAAATCCATCAGCTTTCTTTTGACACCAAAACTTGACCGTATCCAACATCTCTTTACGAACTTCTGGATTTCGATAATTAAGATCGGGCTGAAACGGCAGAAATTGTGCCCAATAATATTCATGTGTAGTCGGATCATAATGCCAACCCGACCCTGTTATCATTGCTTGCCAGTTATTTGGAGGTTTCTTACCTCCGGGTCTTTCCTTAGTAGGTTTTCGTCCCTTTTTCCATATATACCAATCCCTTTTAGGATTATCCTTGCTTGAACGAGATTCTTTAAACCATTCGTGTTCGATACTGGTATGATTTAACACTAAATCTAAGACAATTTTCATTTTTCTTCTATGAATTTCGTCAATTAAGGTATCACATAAATCCATATCTCCATATTCTGGATTAATTTTCCGATAATTCATGATATCATATCCG
>WJKO01000327.1 GCA_014729055.1 Promethearchaeota archaeon
ATATTTTTAGCTTCATAATCAAAACTTCTTAATGCTTTGATTCATTTATCTAAGAAAAAAGTCTAGGATCACTTCACTTTATGAAGACTCTAATATTGTTGGACAGATTTTATGCATATAATCGAAAAATAGATGAGAAATATCTGTCAAGGGCACTTATTCAACTCATAAGAGAAAGAACTAAAAATTATGATGTGGATTTTGAATTCTTAGGATTACATTCAGAAGAAAATCGACCGATTATCGCCTTGTCTGGAAAAGACGAAGAATTTATCTATAATTATCTTATTAAAGAATTTGGAACAACATATGATCTTTCAGATCTTCATATTGGTCAAGTACTACGCGGTAGAATCAGAGATCCAGACACTGTAAATTTTGGTTTATTTATTGATTGTGGAATTGAAAATCCGAAAAAAGATGCCCTCTTACCCGTATATGCATTACGGGAACAACTCTGTCAAGGAAAGAAAATTACTAAAAACGACATTTGTAAGGTGTTTGGATTCTTTAAGGAAATGCCTATATATGTGGAGATTACTGAAATCAATGAAACTCGAAAAGAAATCACTTGTAAAATTGCAGAAAAAACGTTAGAACAATATAATCGATGGTTAAGCGATGGATTTGAAATCTTATTCTCGGCAGGAATTCCCCGAAAGCAAATTAAAAAAGCAATAAAAAGAACAGGGCATTATGAGGATTATATAACGATTGATAGGATTGGATTTCTTGAAACTGCGTCATTTTTTAAATTGGGGTGTCACGCCCCAGGTATCCTTTCAGAGATTGGACCTTTACTTAATAATGTGAAGTTTTCGATGCTCCGACCAAATAATGTGATATATATACTAAGATCACATAAATGAATAAAATTGCAGAAATCCTAAAAACTTTAATTAATTCGCAAATTAAACTAATTAATCACTCCTCTAACTTTCTAAAAATTATCGTGGGGGTTTGGTTTAGTGGTTATAACGCCGCGCTTACACAGTAGAAATTGTTTTTCTAATAATTCTACGTATAACGCGGATATCAGGAGTTCGATCCTCCTAACCCCCACTTTCTACAAAAAACTGATTTTGATTAAAAATATTTATGTTTAATTATCTTTGATGTTTTATAATTTTGAAAAAAAGAAATTTGGGATGAAAAAATTAATTATAGCTTTATAGCTAAATCTTGATTAAACAAGGATTTTTTGAGAAAGTGATCACTATGAAAAAGAAAATACAATTATCGATTATTATAATGGCTATTATGATTATACCGCTCATTTTTATTAATTTTGTGCAAATTTCAAACATTAATAATTTAGATCTGGCTAATAATGTTAATTTAGAAGAAGATCAGAGCGATCTTATGAATGGAATTCAAACCGCCAGTGCGGCTATCGGATTTCCAGACTTTATAGATACGAATTTTTTTGATTATTCTGGTGTTCCGGTAACGGCAATGTCCATATATGACTTTGCTGAGGGTCCAGAATGCACGGAGGTTATTACTGGTACAAGTAACGGGTATTGCTATTTACATGCGGGTACTCAAAGTCCGTTTTCTGGAGGAAGCTGGACCGATAAAGAACCTCTGGCATTAACTGGTGCATACGACGTAGTTGGAGGGTATGCAATTCATATAAATGGTACTGAAGGTACAACCACAGATATATACATGATCGGAGCCGATGGTGGTCAAGTATACTATGAGAACCTGGCGACTAGCAGCCGAGATAATTACGTAATATGAAGTAATTGGGGTCAATACCCAAAGACGGATTCAGCAGGTTATATTTATGACCATGATATCACAGCATCTATTCAAGCGGAGATTGGAGGAGCACATAACTTGCATGATGAAATAATTATTGGAATGGATGGTTCCATTGATAGTGATGCAAGAATTCTATTCGTTCCTTTGGAAGAAGTTACTAAATCAGGCGGCGATTTTGAAGAATATGTCATTTCCGACGATTTTTTAAGTGATAAATTAACTTCTCTTGCTGTGGGTGATGTTAATAATGATGGTGATGAAGATTTTGTTGCTGGATTTTATAGTAAAAAAATCCATTGCTTTGAACAGACATCAACTGCGTGGACTGCTGAATGGAATTACTTAGCCGTAACACCTACTGCTGTTGATGTTGCTTCTATTGAATTGTGTGATCTGGATCTGGATGGTTATTTAGATATAATTGCGGGATTACAAGATGGTCAAGTTATTATTCAAAAGAATACCGGTGATCCCCATAGTTCGGGTTTTAATTCACCGGTCTATAAGAGTAGCTTTGGATTTTCAACTCAAATTTTGGATATGGAGACGGGAGATTTAGATTTGGATGGAGATCTTGATATTATATGTGCGTTATCAAATGGTTCGGTAATAGCAATGGAAAATCCTTTACATATGCCTCTAGGATACGAAGAAAAAAGTCCTTTCGCTGCTGGGTTCTTTAATACAAAAAATTTGGTTGATTATTCAGGAACCTCTGCCAACGTTTTAGTAGTAACTGATTTTAATTCAGATTCTGATTTAGATCTTGTTGTTGGATTAGATGATGGGAACTGCAGAATTCTGAATAATATTAAGGATCCTGTTACAAAATCTCGATTCCAATTTGGTCCAAAAGAAACAATACTTCAAAATTCTATCACTAATAATCAATTTAATAGATTAAGTGTTGGAGATATTGATAATGATGGAGATCCTGATTTAGCAGTTGATTCAACAACGAGTGCAAGTGTCCGATCAAATATATATGCTTTGGGTAATCCTGGATATTCAATTTTCAAGAATTTGAGTGAATCAAATGATTGGACTGTACATGAAGCATATTACGACACTGGTGATGATTATTATGATATTGAATTAAATGATCTCGATATGGACGGCAATCTCGATATTGCTTTCATTGAAAATAGAAGATATATAAGAGCTTTACAAAACGACGGAACCCCTATGAGTGGTTTATGGGCATCAGCAGGAAGTGCTACGACACTTGTGGATACAAATTCATATTCTGTTTGTAATAGTGAAGATTTTTTACTTGGCGATTTTGATAAAGACTACGAAAAAGAATTCATTTGGGCGGGTTCAGAGGATCTAACAAACAAGGGAGATATAACGGCATTCCGCCAACAAGCTGGCTCGCCATGGAGCTCTTGGAATGATAAAATAGACATTATTAGTAGCCCTGAAGGGCAAGTCAGTACATATGTCGTAGCGGGTTATTTCGATAATGATAATTTTATTGATTATGCATTCTTCGATGATGGTCAAAATGTGTTTTTGATCAAAGGATCGCAGTTTATAGATGATATCGGAGCATCTGACTATGCTAAAATTTGGCAAGACAATAGTTATGACGTAAGTAATATTGCCCCTGGAGAAATTGGATTTGATAAAAGACAAGATCTTTATATTGTCGGTGCAGGCGATGCGAATGATGTAAATGCATTGTCAAATAGTTGGGTAGATATTCTTTCATCACCTTCATGGCCAGTGAAGAGTCGAAGTTTATACGGAGCTACTATTGACGGAATTAAAGTAGATGATTTTGATAATGATGGTATTGATGATGCTATATTTTGGAATAATGGCGAAATAAGGATATTTGGAGGTAATCGGGATGAAGATACGGAAGTTCCGAATTATTTAGTTGACAATATTGGTGAAAACATCATAGATATGGCATGTTGTGATTTCGATCAAGACGGTGATGTAGACTTCGTAGTAACTACTGCTAATAATATTTATCTATATTTCAATCGGCTTGGAGATGATTTAAATCTACCAGAATTGACCTTAACTTTTGATTTTGAGGGTTATAATGTCGATATAAATGTAACGTCAAACGAGACTCTTTATTTTACCCCTCAAATTGAAATCCTCAGGGACACGGAATATGAATACGGAAAAATGGCTGACACTGTTGATCCATTGAAATGGACTTATGAGTATTATATCATCAAAAACGGAACGTATTATGTTACCGTCAATGCAACTGATATGTATGGAGGTTTCGTTGAAACAACAGATTCCTTTATCGGCGAACGTTTGCTTGCAATAATGCATTTTGATGTTCAAGGTCCATGGATTAAGGATTATTCAAATGAGTCAGTAGAAATTACGATTACAAATTCTTCTAAACCAGTTTTTACAGATTATAATGGTGGTCCTGAGGGAAATTTAATTATAAATATTACGGATCCTAGCCTTAATACAGAATGGTATATTGCCACATGGGACGGTGGATCTACTTGGACTTTGACATACGATGAAATACTTGAGACGGGAACATACACAATTGGTTTCAATTTAACAGACCATGATTATATTGTTTATAGTTATTTAGAATATGAATTTACGGGGGATATAGATGCACCCTATATTTCGACTTTCAACGAACCAGACCCAATTTCTGGAGAATTGTATTATACGATGGACGGTATGACCCTTGATTTTGATTTTAATGAACCGATTATCGAGATGAAGTATTGGTTTACACAATGGAACCCCGATACAGAGGAAGATGTGTTAATAAGTGAAATTAGAGAACCAGTTTTGCTGCCAGAGGGGAATACAACTATTGATTTACCATATACGATACCAGAAGGTAAAGATGGGGATATGAATATTACAATTCAATTTGTTGATAAAGCTGGTAATTACGGGAATGAAGTTGTAAACATATCTATCTTTATTTATTATCCAGTTAGTTATAGCTTTTATTTTAGAGATATAGAAACAAGTAAAAGATATATAACTGAAACTGGTGCAACAAAAGTATTGATCGCTTGGAATGCTGTTAATTGTACTCATATCCGATATAGGGTTGATTTTGAAGATGAAGAAGGAACTTGGTCTGATGAAATTCCTTTCAATGACATAGATCGATATAATTATCAAGTACCACTTGGAAGTGAGGCGGGTAACTATACGGTCAATGTAAGATTTTTCAACTACCATCATTTCGTTGATACAAGCAAGAATATTGAATACACTGGACCAAACGTACCGCCTTTCCCCTGGTGGTGGTTTGTGATTGCAGCGTCTGGCGGATTAATTGCATATATTATCTATAAAGCGCTTACAAGAGAGAAAGAGAAATCTTGGAAGTCATACCTCGATAAACCATTATAACTTTTTTTTAAACCAAAATTTTTCTGTATTTCTTTTTTTATTCCACAAATTCTTATTTCTTTTTTAATACTTTTCATATAGAGGATTTATGTCTTTTCGAATTATAACCCAAGTAAGTTGGTTACAGCAACTACAATATATCGATCTCATTGCATTAAATCAAATTTATAAAAG
>WJKO01000328.1 GCA_014729055.1 Promethearchaeota archaeon
ACTGATAATATAATTCATCCTTCCATACGGGTAGTCGGTCTTGAAACTCACGGAGTTTGTCGAAAATTTCTGCGGTGGATTTCCATTTTACATGACCACGCTCGGCATACCCGCGATAGACCGCCATTTCTACGCCTTGCGGTCCATGACCTCCATCCCCTTCACCGAAAAAGCAACCGATAATGGGTAATTCAGCGTCCGAAACATTTTCATTTTCTTCGGGGTGGTCTGTTTCGTAATCTGCAACAAGAGATCTACCCTCTTTCAGCATTCGATAACTATTAAGATACGACTCTTTTATATCTGAATCAAGCTGATCCACGTCAAACCCGCCCAAAGGTCCCAACTTACTGTGGTTCCCCGTTAAATATGAAAACAACCGAGTGCCGTCCGGGGATTCCCAATTCCAAGCCCAAAAGGGCCATTTTGTCTGCTTATTCGATACTAATTTTGCCGTTAAAAATCCATCTGCACCGCTTTTGGCAAATATCTGTGGTAGGTTGTTGGCGTATCCAAAGGAATCGGGAAACCATGAAACATTTGCAATTTTACCGAAATTATTTGCATAGAAATGTTGTCCATAGAGACGCTGTCGAACCCAGGCTTCTCCACTCGGCATCCTGCCATCAGCTTCGGACCAGCATCCTCCTTGCAATTCATGTCTACCGTTTTCAACATCGGTCTTGACTTTTTCCCAAATTTCGGGTGAATTAAACTTAACCCACTGATACATGGCAGGTTGGCTGCCCGTAAACGTAAAAGGTTTGAATAATTCAAAATGATGATGCACCTTATTAAATGTTCGCTCCGCTTTTGCAACACCTTGAATAAACCGCCAGCGCCAGCCCAAATCCAGGTGTGACTGCGTGGTAGCCCAGAAAGTTTGTTTTTCTGGATCCCAACCATCCTTTTTTAAAAATTCGATTTTCTTATCGACATGTTCTTGAAAGTCGGGATCTAAATATTCGGATTCTTCCGGATCCTCGGTATACCAATATTCTAACCGATCCTCACCCCCCCGCGGTTTGGTAATTCGTCCTTTCTCAAACTTTCTCGTTGATCTTGAGAACTGCCCTACTGAGAAATGCTCAGGGAACAATCGGGGTTTGTGTTTACGTTTCATACTTTGATCAATTGCATATAACCTTTATTTCTATCGTAAAAATATATTGCAGTTATATATGCCGTAATACATTCAATATTCCAAGAATTTAATCCTTATTCCGCATTTTATAATTCAAGAATTTAATCCTTATTCCGCATTTTATAATTCAAGAATTTAATCCTTATTCCGCATTTATAATTCAATATTTTAATCGTTACCTTAACCCTTATCTAAGTTTTTAAGAAAATAAATTTATTAATATATTAGTTGTCTTCTATGAATATTCATCAGATATTAAATAAACCAGAAAATCTTGTTATATTAGCAGGCGCAGGTTGTTCAATGGATCCTCCGTCTTGTCTTCCGAATGCAAACGACGTGAAAAAACTGCTTTTCGATCGTGTATGTCTAAAAACCGAAGTGAAAACATTAGTGACTCATAAAAATATGAGATTCGAACAAATGATCGAAACCTTCAGTGGACTCATGGATCCAGAGATGGATTTATTAGACTATTACGGAAAAAGCGAAGATCCTAATTTTGAACATTATTTTCTTGCATCTTTAGCAAAAAGGGGAGCAACCATTTTGACTACAAATTTTGATAGTCTTATTGAACAAGCTATACTGCATTTAAATGTGCCAAAAGACCAGTTAAGATTGGTTATCACTAAATCGGACTATCAAGATTACCAGAGTCTCTTAGAAAGTAAAGAAGATGACATTTGTGCAGTAGTCAAGTTACATGGGTCTTTAAAGAATATATGTACAGAACAAGACACAAAATTATCTCTTAAAGCCACAATCAAGAGTTTAGTCAAGTTCAAGAAAGGAGATAACCTTTTTACGTTAGAACCATATAAAAAAACTCCTATCGAAACCACCTTAATTGGAAAAACCTTAGTAACCATTGGTTACTCCGGAAATGATGATTTTGATATAATACCTACGTTAAAAACGATTAACACACTAAAAAGATTAGTTTGGATAAATTATCGACCTGATATTACTGAGGATAAGTTGATTGAGATTGGAGGGGGTAATGACAATCAAGAATCCAAAGCAAGCAAGGTTCTCAGTTTTTTAACCGATTTCAAGAAACAAAATCCTAAAACAAAAACTTATCTTTTTAACGCTAATGTCTCAGATTTCTGTGAGAAGCAAATTGATATGGAAATTTCTAAAAAGAAAACTGAAAAGCATATAGAGTTTGCAGATTGGCTCGAAGAATACGTAAAAAAGCCTTCATTATTCGAAAAAATGCTGTTATCCGGTTTCTATTATTCTGACATGGGAGAATATGAACAATCAATTCAAATCTTAACTAAATTACATAATTTAGCCAGAAAACAAAACAACCGAGAGTGGATCCGAACCGCTATGACCCACCTCTCAAAACTATATCATCAAGTCGAATATTATAAGGATGAAAGAATATTACTTGCGGAATTATTCGCTTCAAATCTTGAAGAAAACAATTATATCGGCATTGCATCAAATTTAACTCAAATTGGGTCAATTTTTTATTATTTAATGCAATACAAGTATGCAATCAATTATTTCGAGCACGCCCTCGATATTTATGGTGTTTTAAAATCAAAAATCGATCTTGCGGTTCCCGAAGCCGAATGTTTGCTTGGTTTAGGCGCAGTTTACAAAGATATGGGAGATAATGAGGCTGCGCTAAATACATTCAAATGTGCATTAGATATATTTGAATATAAAGGTATAATTGAAGGTATAGGTCCGACAGTCCATAATATCGGAGTTATATATGATGAATTGGATGACTTAGAAAATGCCTTGGATTATTATAAAAAAGCATTAATGATTGGTATCGAAAGTGGAAATAATATCTTAGTTCTTAATTCTTATATCGATATGGGTGCATTATTTATGCAAAAACAAGATATTAAGTCAGCACGGAAATCCTTTCTGAAAGCAAAAGAAATAGCTGATAAATATAACTTGCCGAGAGAAATGATAATAGTTGACGCAAATTTGAGAACGCTGGATAAGCCTGAGCTAATAAAAGAATTACTTAAACAAAAACAATCAATACGGAAAGAAGAGACCAAAGACTCATTCAACAAGGAGAAAATCCTTAGGGATCTTGGTTTTGAAGATGAAACCATTGAGATTCTTAATAAGAGGATCAGGGAATACAATCTTGAAGAAATTAATGCGGTTGAATCTGGGGATTATACTTGGATATATATTTGCCTTGCGGCGTTAGCAAGTATGCACGGAGAATCAATGCAAACCTATCCGTTTTTGCTTAAGGCACTGAAAGTATATGATATTGCGGACAATACAATAGATGTTTTAGAGTATGTAGAGGATATATGTAATAAATACAGACAATATAAAATGGTAAATGTTGCAATTATCGCACATAAAAAGGCATTAAACATCCTTACTAACCACGAATATCCCAATAAGAAATTAAAGGATACATTAGAAGAAAAATTAAACAAGTTATTGGAAAATTACCGAAAACATTAACAATAATTCACAGTCGTTTTCTTTTTTTCGATTGACATAAGATTTTGTTATTGCTTGTCCGTCTATTTTATTCCTTTGTCTTGTAATCTCATTTATCCCTTCAATGTAACGAGATAGATGTCATGTTCCGTATTCTGGTAGTTATTGAGGTTCGTGAACGCAATTTTGGTGCCATCGGGAGACCAGTCATTATCGGCGATAACACCGCCCGGAGACTTGACCAACAACGTCTTGTTATTTCCGTCTTTGTCCATAAGAAATAAATCGGTTTTATAGGGCGACCATTGCTGTTGCATTTTACTCATCCAGACAATCTTTTCTCCATCAGGGCTGAAATTAGCATGCTCGTCCATACATTCCCATGAATTTGTTAATTGGACCAACTCTTCCGTGTATAGATCGTATGTATAGATTTCTGACAACCCCATTGCACCGATTTTAAAGTCCGATGTGAATAATATTTTTGAACCATCCGCTGAAAAATCATGAGTTTCATAAAAAATAGTATCCTCTCCTTCTTCTGCTCCTGGTTTCAGGCTTGTGATATTGTCCAGCTTCGGTACACCTTCGTCGATATAAAAATCTGCAACATGGATCTGCCATGAACCCGTCCAACCTTTATCTGAATAGAGATGAGAAAACACGATCTTATCGCCTGTTGGATTGAAGTGGGGGTGTAAAACGCCTTGATCAATATCATAATCGGTCAATTGGAAAATTTCACTGCTGGATAAATTCATAACCCACAAATTATTGTGCTTTCCTCGCCCCGGATCCGACCAATATCGGCTCGCTTCATGATTCTCATATTCTCCCTGAAAAATCAACCATTCACCATTCGGAGAGACTGCCGGTTGTCCCTTATTCCCCGGAGGTGCCGAAGAGTCATCAGTCGGGATGACTTTGGAGGACGAATCAGAGGAAAAATTATATTTATATATGTTATACACATGATGGTCGCGTAAGAGTCCCGCTTCTTCATCTATTTTGTCGTAGAAAATAATATCTGGATCGGGAGACCACGCCAATCTACCACCGCCTTCTATTATCAATTCGAGGGAGATGACATCATAAGCTTCAGGTTGTTCGCCCTTCCGTAAAATAGAACGATATCGCAGAAAAGATGCATGATTCAAACATAAAACAACAATACCGAGAATTAACATAATTTTAAGAAACTTTCTCAATCTTGAGTGTCGTTCAAAAAATGCGCTGTCTGACTTCGAATTGACACCCGAATCCCGGTTATTATCTCTATATTCTTCCAATTATAAACCCCTTTTCCTATCAGATATATTCGTTTATAACTATAACTATAATTTTAATATACGTTTCCTATCCGTTTATGATTTTAATATACTTTTCTTCAATAATAATGTTCAAATTCGTGCAATTGATCGCGAATATACTGCCTTTCTTCTTTTGTCAATCCATATAGTTCATATACCGCCTCATTTAATTCGTCCAATTTGGTATGATATGCGCTGAACTGCGGATTATTGGCATTTTCCCAATCGGGCTTTGACCGGGCGGACGTGGTTATCCCTTGATCTTGATAATTCTTTACGATACCCTCCAGTTCCAGAACAGCATCCGTTATTTGATTTAACTGATCTTCGGTGGGTTCGATGATTGGAATTTGCATCAAATATGACTCGTCCAGATGTAACGTTAATGTTTGCCGGATAAACACTATATCACGAAGAAAAAAGGTCGAAAATTCGCTGAGAAGTATGCCGAGGATAAATCGGGCATATTTCACTTGACCTGGCTTGAAGTATATATTGGTTATAGTATCAAAAGAGGGATAATAAATCGGCTGCTTTCCACTATTATCTTGAATGTCCTCAATATATGCTCCGACAATCCGGATTTTGGAACTCACAAGATTTTGAAGCATGATTTTTGGTTGAAATACATTTTTTGAATATTTTGATGACATATTCGCTTTAATCATCTTTTCGCGTTTGATAAATCGTTTTATTCCTTTTCCTTGCTTTATTCCGAAGTTAAAAATACTTCTTCCTCCTAATATCACCAGATCTTCGGCAGATTTACGCTTGGATGTAGCTGATTTTTGCAATCCAATTCCTCTTTGGATTTCCATACAAAAATCACCTATATTCTTCAGAGAATTTCCATAATCCTTATAAATTTTCTTGATGATTTCCGCCGTCGACACTGCTTGTCCCGTTTTTATACCTGAAAAAACTTCAAATCTATATCCTCGAGTTTGAAAGTATGCTTGTTGCGATATATATGTCAGTTCTTTTTCGATCTGACCATTTTCTTCCTTTAAAAGACCATATTCCACCTTATTCCCATCAGCCGAAGTGTTTTTTATCACCAATATTATTTGCTGCAATCCGACATCTTCAAATGCCTTTCCTAAGTCAAAGATATATTGTACTCGGTATTTTGAGAGTAAATATTCTCGAATTGCTTGATACGAATCCACATGTAAAAAGGATCGCGGAAATATAAAGGCAAGTTGACCATCCTTTTTCAGTAGTTTTACGTATTTATATAAAAACATGCTTGCGACATTTAGATTGTCCGATAAAATCTTGGAATATTGTCCTGTGCCTAAAATCTTGTCAAATGGTGGTTCGTTAGAATTTACTACAAAAAACGGGGGATTTCCTACAATATAATCAAATCGATTTTTTCCAATCTGTGTTAAATCTGTGACATTCTTTTCCGCTGTGAGTGAATTTCGGTTGGTAATTGAAATCTCCGGAAAG
Organism: Promethearchaeota archaeon; assembly: GCA_014729055.1. Lineage (GTDB taxonomy): Archaea > Asgardarchaeota > Lokiarchaeia > Sigyniarchaeales > Promethearchaeaceae > WJKO01. The sequence continues at coordinate 6,355 of WJKO01000328.1, forward strand.
AGGCGATCTTCATCCTCAACACATTGTTCATCCTCAACTCCATCTTCAACGTTTTCATCCGTTGGTTTTTTATAAATATTGAATTTTTTATTTAATAAAATGAGTTTTATTGTAGATAATTGTACGGCAAAAGGGTCAATATCATAGCCATTGATCTTCTTTATGAGACTCGAATAAATTGAATCAACTTCATAATCCTTCTTAATCATTATCTCTTTCATCATAACATAATATTGGCGCAAAAAGGATCCCGAGCCGCAGCTGGGGTCGAGAATGGTCTTAGTTTCATCAGGATCCTCCAGCAAGTGCAACATATAATTTACTATTGAGGTCCTTGTATAGAATTGACCTAAGAGTTTTCTTAATTCCTTATTCAGCGTCTTCTGATAGATCTCACCTAATAAATCCACTTCGGTCTGCCGAAAATTATAATTCATCAACTCTTCCAATATATGCGCGACCACATCCCGCTCCCATTCTAAATCCTCATAAGATATGTGATCAAATAGAGGATCATTGTAAATTCTCGGAAAATAAACACTAATCTCAGAAAAACATGATGCAATTTGGTGATAAACGGATGCGGGCTTGGTAAATTTGTATAAATTAGCGATATATTCGGGATTATAGAGTCGATGCGGGATGAATCCATAGTCTTCCCCTAATCGAATAAAGAATAAGCGATTCAAAAAAATAAATGCGGATTGTAAAGCGAATTTATCAATGAGATCGACGGCAAATCCTTCCTTTCGTAATTTTTGGTTGATATCCGCACGAAATTCCGTGTTTTTTTTGTAAGATTTCCAAAATTTTGAACCAGTATTTTTTGTCACACCCGTTATATTGTATTTTGTAAGAACAGGTTCTAATACTTTATTATATTTGCTTAACAGCCCTTCATCTTCCCGAGAATCTTTCCACGTCCAATCATGGGCGACATCACGCTTTGATGAAATCCAATTGTCTATTTTCTTTTTGAATTCCGAGTTCTTCCTAATGTTAATGCGAATATTCTTTGAAATACTCAAGAAGAGATTCGTCTTCCATCTATTGTATTCTTGAATAACGAGCCCCAGATTTGATGCATTGACATGAATCCGCTTAAATTCTGAACTCAGTTCCGCTTTTGTAATACTTTGCAGCTTTTCTCTTTCAGCGGATTGATCCAACCGACTCCGTTGAAAAATTAATACTTTCTCGAGTTGTTTCTCTATGACATCATATTGATATAAGCGAAATTCATTACCGTTAGTAAGGAGTATCTTATTAACCGTCGACTTTAGGGTCACAATATAATCTTCGATTTGTTCCAGATGGGCGTCGAGGTTTTGATGTATATCTTTTATTTCAACTAATAATTTTGGGAGTCTATTAACCTTAAGACAGATATCAACCTTTTTCCTTTTAATTGGAAATTCAGCGTCAATATCCTCCGATAAAGTCCACCCTAGAGCTTCAAGCAGCGGAACTACAATCTTCAACCGAACATTCTCTTCACATTGATGAGTTCCATCTGTTATAACTTTGGATTCATCAAGTTTTTTAATTTTTTCAAGTTTCTCAATATTCATAGAAACATCCTCCGCAGTGCCCTAAAAATATAAACAAATAAGATTACTAATCTATAAAAAGCTTCTTAAGAATGAGTTATTAGCTATCTTTCAAAGCAATACATCATATCTTTCAAAGCAATATATCAAATCTTTCAAAGCAATATATCATATCTTTCAAAGCAATACATCATATCTTTCAAAGCTACACATCATCATCAACATAAATTGGGTTTCCCTTATTTAAAAGTCGAATCCGAAGACTTGACAGCCTTTGTCTTTTAGTTTCTTGATCTCGTCTTTTATAGCGTCTGGAAAAGATGAAGACTGATTAGGATCTAACCACAGCTCTTTAAGGGATGCAAGAGCCAAAATGCTCTCCGGAAGTGAGGATAATTGATTCTTGTGTAACCCTAACTCCTCAAGCGATGAAAGAGATCCTATGCTAATCGGGAGAGAGGTTAACTTATTCTGATGTAAGCGCATTATCTTAACTGATTGCAGGGATCCTATACTATCTGGAAGTGAAGACAGCTGATTATCATCTAAAGATAGGACGTCAAGTGAGACTAAGGAACCTATACTGTCAGGGAGAGAAGTTAACTTATTATGTGATATATTAAGATTTTGGAGTAATAGGAGAGAGCCTATACTGTCAGGGAGGACGGTTAAAAGATTGTCATATAAGCTTAGCGTTTTAAGTCGTTTTAGAGAACCGATTGTATCAGGAAGAGTGGTTAACTTATTAATTTGCAACCTTAGAGTTTCAAGTGACAATAGCGAGCCGATACTATCTGGAAGTGAAGTTAGCAGATTATTATCCAGTGACAGGCTTTTTAGCGACTCTAAGGATCCAATGCTGTCAGGGAGTGAGGATATAGTATTTTTGTATAACCATAGTTCTTCAAGCGATTGTAGGGATCCTATATTCTCAGGCAGAGATGTTAATTGATTATTATACAATCTCAATTTTTTGACCGACGTTAGCAATCCGATACTGTCTGGGAGGGAAGAAAGATTATTATAAGCTAGATAAAGATTTTCAAGTGATTCAAGTGCACCTATTGTATCCGGGAGCACGGACAATCTATTATTATATACGTATAGATTTTTAAGAGATGATAAAGATCCAATGCTATCAGGAAGCGAGGTTAGCTTATTATCTTCCAAATGCAATGTTTGCAGCGATTTAAGGGATTCTATACTATTGGGGACCGAAGCTAATTTATTTCGACTTACATCCAAATTTTTAAGCCAATGCATCTTGGTTATTATTTCCGGAAGAAATGACCATTGATTGCCATTTATCCATAGCTCTTCGAGGGACGTTAGCGAAATTATGCTCATCGGGAACCTTGTTAAGTTCGTTTTATGAAGCCCGAGTCTCTTAAGTGATGTTAAGGAACCTATGCTGTCAGGCAACGACGTTAGCTTATTGCCCCCAATGCTTAGGATCTCGAGCCAGGGCATCTTAGTTACTATCTCGGGGAGAGATGTGAATTTATTATAACTCAAATCTAACTCGTTTAGTAACTTCAAAGAACTGATGCGATTAGGCAAATCCGTGAGTATATTGTGATCCAGATATAATTTTTTGAGTGTTTCTAAAGAACCTATACTATTCGGGAGCGTTGTTAACCTGTTATTCGATAAATGCAATATTTCAAGGGATTTTAGACGACCAATATCCTCTGGGAGCGTTGACAAATTGTTTTTGTCTAACCATAGTTCTCTAAGTGATGTAAGCGATTCTATACTACTCGGGAGATATGATATTTCATTATTCCTTAAATCTAATTCTTCGAGTGAAGTCAGCAATCCAATGCTCTCTGGAGGAAATTTTAATACTTCTTCTGTTATAATTAACATTACTACGCTACCATTTTCGGCTTTATATCCGAAATCTGATTCATCATTGGAGACGGGTGGAAGCGGGTCTTTACAACCATATCCCAATCCTGATTGAATAAGATAGACAAAAGCTGCATCTTCTAATGTAAGGTCTTCATAAAGTCCATGGATCTTGCACCAGTTTCCCACTATCTCTACTGCCCCAGGTTCTATTCGGCGAATAGACGGATTATTCATGAGGTTTAGATATTCAATCTTTATCAAAGCTCCTAGGCAATCAGGAAGAGACTCAAGATCCCCATCGCGAATATCCAAATATGTTAGTTTTTTCAAGTTGCTGAACCAATCTGGTATCTGTACCAAGGGCATGTCTATCTTTTCCAGATGTTTGAGTTTAACGAATGAACTAGGGAGGTTAAGTGCACGAATTTCGCGACCTGTTGTACCGATGCGCAAAATAATTTCAGTAACATGCTTGTCTTTATGCATAAATCCAAATTGACATTGTTCGACTTGCTCGTGATCTAGATTATTCATTGGGGGTATTGGTTCCCCTACTTGCTCCTCCAACTGTTGCATTGCCCGTGCCTCCTCCGCGATCAATTGGGTTCCTTCTTTATTTTCCTTAGGATAGACATCGTATCCTTCCGCGTTGATTTTCCAGTCAATTAAGGTGTTGGCAAGTTTATGAGCATTGTATTCGTCGGTTCCGCGGGGAATCCCCTTGGTATTGAGAATTTTCTTGCCGATTTTCTGCATATTAATGAATTCTTTGTCAATATCTGGTCCCCATATAGGAAATATATGATCGACATCCTTATGGCTAAAAATATAGTCCAACTCGACCATTGTATTTGATTCATTGTTAAAATAATGCTCACATAAGAACGGAACACAGCATATTGCATTGTCAATCCCCTGAAAGAGGAACTCGTCCTTATCGCCCGGGGTTTCGTCCCATAGATCCCGGTCATACCAGACGCTATATCCTTGCTTTTTGAGGTCGCTGACGATTTCATGCACAAGATCGTCTTCTTGGTCTTTCCATGAGTGGGATATAAAGAAGTCCATCTGTTTTTTTTCAAATTCTAGATCTGTTTCCCTTTTAATTTTTAAATAAATGTTAAAGAACACTTCTATATCAGCAAATCCCTTTTCTAGAGACTCAATGAGTGTGATTACTTCCTTATTATTTATCCAATAGGGTTGATCTTTAGTTAAGTTAACAGCCCTCATCAGCGCTTTCTTCGAGTTGGTTATACCTTTAGTATCCATAAAATATCCTTTTGCTATTGCATACACGACCGTTTCAAATTTAGGCTCCCGTTTTCCGTTTAATGTACAAGCATTACACAATCTTTTTTCGGCTTCTGCATCATCAAGCGGCAGACCACATGAATCGCATTTTTTTATAGGATTTTTACTATTTTTTTGTTCGCCCATATGAATATTTTTTATCGAGAGACTTTATAGGCTTCACCATTAGATTAAATAAAATTCGGAATAATGATGTATATGTTTTTGCATGAAACAACACTTTCACGACCAAATATATATCAAACAATAACATCCACATATATATCCTACCAAATACAAACTTAGTTTTTTTTCATTTCGATATCAGATCATATCTATATCAAATCCCTCAGAGAGCAAGACACGTATGCTCTTGTGTAATTGCTTTGACCTTACGGCTTCTATCCATCCCTTTAAAGTATCCGACAGTTCGGAGATAGGGTTGTTCTTCACATTCAACATAAAAATTGAAGGAAGATCCACTATTCCCTCGGGCAGCGTAGATATCTGATTGTCTTGTAAATGGATCATGCCGAGGGACTGCATTTTACCTATATCATCCGGAATTGAGTGTAATTGATTATTGTTTAGTGTTAAAAATACAAGCTCATTGAGCTCTGTGATTCCTTCGGGAAACTCTGTCAATTTATTATTGCTGAGATATAGCTTTCTAAGATTCGCACAAGCAGAAATGCCAGGCGGGAACGATAACAGCTGATTGGCACTTAAGTTTAGCGTATTTAAATGAATGAGCTTACAGAAGCTCCTTGGAAGGGTTTTTAATCGGTTATGGTTGATCAATAATTCGACAAGTGCCCGCAAATTCCCTATACTCTCGGGGAGGTCGGTAAGCCGATTTTCATACACGGAGAGTTCTTTAAGCGAAGCGAGGCTGCCAATGGTCGTAGGAAGGGTGGCGAGCAAGTTATCATGTAAATCGAGTGTGGTCAGATTCGATAATTGCCCGATAGAATCCGGCAAACATTTCAGCAAATTATGGTGAAGGTCCAGTACAGCGAGATGGGATAGCTTACCAATACTATCGGGTAAATCTGCAATTCTGTTGTCACGTAGATGAAGAATCATTAAATTTTTCAGGCTGCCTATAC
>WJKO01000329.1 GCA_014729055.1 Promethearchaeota archaeon
GATTAAATAAACGCCTACTTTCCCTAACATAAATTTTTAAAAAAAAAAAATAAAAATCAAAAATAAGAGAAGTAATTATGTCAAACTTAAAATCAACTAGTGAAGAAAATCGAGATTCTAAAAAGATGAACTTCATCATCATTATTTCCGATACATTGCGTAGAGATCACCTAAGTGCCTATGGAAATGATTGGATTCATACGGAAAATATTCAGAGGTTCGCAGATAAGAGTCTTGTATTTGATAGAGCATATTCTGCAAGCTTTCCAACAGTTCCTATGCGACGTGATGTTTTTACAGGAGCTTTTACTGCGGCATATACTCCTTGGGCTCCATTAACAGAGATTGAACCAGTATTACAGCAAGTATTAGGCAATTCCTACGATTATCTTTCGATGATGGTAACGGATGAAACACATATTCTTGAAAATGGCTTTCATTTTGATCGAGGTTTTGATGGATTCGAGTGGATTCGCGGTCAAGAAGGGGACCGGTGGAAAACATCACCAAGAACAACGCAATTTGCTTGTAATGAAAGCAAAATCAGAAACCCAGAGCGATTAAAAAGAACCCATATGAGGCAAAGAGCACATTGGCGATATGAAAGAGACACTTTTCCCGGTCGGACAAGCACACGGGTTTGTGAGTGGTTAGAAGATAACTATAAGAGCACGCCATTTTATCTGTATGTTGACTTCTTTGACCCGCATGAACCTTGGGATCCTCCACAATGGTATGTGGATATGTATGATCCCGATTACGATGGGCAAGTTATCGATTATCCAAAATATACTGAATGGCGTAAAATAATGACGGAACGAGAATTAAAACATACTCAAGCATTATATGCAGGTGAAGTTACCTTGTTAGATAGAGCCGTAGGAAAAATATTCTCGAAATGTGAGGATTTAGGATTGCTCGAGAATACCATGATAATTTTAACCACAGATCATGGATTTTTATTGGGAGAGCATGGAATTATAGGTAAAAGTCTTATCGGATACAAGTTTCGGTATTGTCCGCTATTCGAGGAAATTAATCACATTCCTTTAATAATTTATCATCCAGATGGCATTAAAGGTCGAACGGATGCATTAGTGCAACCACCAGATTTCTTCCCTACAATAACAGATATCATCGATAAACCTTATTTAGCATGCAATGGTACGTCATTTAAAGATGTTTTATTGGGTAAAAAGACCAGTCACAGAGAATATGCCATTAGTGCACCATATATTAGAGGTCAAGGAATTCCAGCGACCATTATAAAGGATAACTGGGCTGCAATTTTCTTTTCAAAGATTTCGGAGAAATTAGCTTCTGAACGTGTTGATAAAGCAGTTGATGGTTATAAAAAGATTCAAGCACCTTGGACGGATGCAAAACCCGTGCTTTTTGATCTTAAGAAAGATCCCAAGCAAGAACAGGATGTTTCTCATGATCATCCAGAATTAATGGCGGAATTGAAAGCACAGTTAGTCGATTATTTTGACGAAACTGGTGCTGAGGATGATACGCTAGAATTCTGGCAATAAAAACTTAAAACTGGTAATAATAAGAATTACTACATTTCAGTTCTTTCTTTTTTTAGAATATTTATTTATACGCTTGAATTCTACGCTTACAATTCTCTATAGAATTGTATAATGTAGGAATATTTTTCTATACAAGAAACAAAATTTATTCATATATATTTTCCCAAGTCAAGTGATTATACATGCATATCAAATTAAAGAGCCGTTATTTATCAGCATTATTTTTAGGATTTCTATGTTTAGGATTAACATCGTTTTTCGTTACACCTACGTATGCCACAGATCCAGATGGCGAGGATTGGCCTATAAATGGAGATTATGTCCCTCCATATGGTGGAAATTTGAAAATGCGCGATAATACGGATCTGGCAACCCTTGTTTATCATAATAAGTTCTTCTGGGAGAGCACACCAGGACCTATTATCATGATGCGTTCTCCATATGATATATCTGGGGATTCCTCAGATTTAATGGCATGGAGTTATTGCAATAATTATCCCGGGGCCTATGTGTTAACGCAAGATATGCGTGGGCGTTTCCATTCTAATGGACAAGATCAACTCTTCGGGACAGATTGGCAAGATGGATACGACACCTACATATATTTAAAAAATGATCCCGTTCTTAATTGGATGTGGGGTGGTAAACTTGCGAGTTGGGGGGCCAGTGCTCTTGCAATTAACCAATATTGTTATGCTGGAGAAAATATTCCGGAGTTAGTTGCTCAACACATGACGTGTGGTAGCCCAGAACAATATGATCATATTTTTTATCAAGGAGGGCAATTCCGCTATAATATGATAAAGAAGTGGAGTCAAGGGCAAGGATGGTCCTCGTGGACGTATGCAAGAGATGAAATTGCAACACACCCAAAAAAAGATAGTTGGTGGTCGAAGCGTTCTTTGGAAATGGCCAATCGATATTCGAATGTTCATGCTGCCGCAGTGCATTACGGCGGATGGGATGATTGCTTTAGTCAAGGCACAATTGATGGCTTCATGGGGTATAATTACAATGGGGCGTCTGATGCTCGAGACCATCAAATATTAATAATGGGGGGGATAGGTCACGGGTTGGTCGTTGGTGATATTGAATGGCCTAATGGGGCTACATTGCCCTCGGAAGCAAGTGATGTTGAATCATTTCTATTCAACACGGAATTATTTGATTTACATGGATCTAGAGGGTCTCCTTCTTATGAGAGTGCTTGGGATGCAAGAACCAAGATCTTCTATTATGTCTATAGTGATCCCGCATACCATGGGGTAGATCCTTTAGCATGTTCATGGCGTACAGCAAATGATTGGCCCATTACAAACTCGCCACAAAAATGGTATTTTCAGAAAGGAGGAAACCAATGGTCAGGAACTTTGGATTTAGCACCCCCTGAAGGGTCGGAGTCTCAATCTTATAACTATGATCCGAATAATCCTTGTCCCACGAACGGTGGAAATAATCTATATGATGTAAGTGTTGATAATGAAAATACAAAAATCGGGCAGGGAAGTACGGACCAAAGAGGAGATGGCTATTATTATAGCAATGGATTGCCAAATATCGTAACACGGAATGACGTCATTACTTTTACTTCAGATCCTTTAGAGGAAGCTTACGAGTTTACGGGTAATGTAAATGCAAAATTATATGTTCAGTCAACGAGACCTGATACGGATTTCGTTGTTAAACTGATAGATGTATTTCCAGATGGTCGGGAAATGCTAATTCAAGACGGAATTACACGTGCGTGTCGACGGAATGGATATGATCAAACAGATTGGATGTCAGTTGGGAACACGTATGAAATAAATGTAGATTTATGGAGCAAAGCGTGGAGATTTCAACCGGGACATAAGATTAAAGTTCTCGTTACAAGCAGCAATTACCCCCGGTTTTTAAGAAATCCAAATCGGGCTGTTGAAAATGTTCCGACTTCATTGGGGACTTATTATACCGCAGAAAACACAATTATGTTATCGGCCACTCATCCTTCATACATTGAATTACCAATAACTGATGGTTATATTGATTGTTATGAACCTAATATTTGGATTACAAGTTCTGTCCCCGCCCCTAGTCCAAGCACCGATTATATTGTTAAGTGGGATTCTGAGAATGTCGAGAGTGTCGATATTAAACTTAATGGTAATAATGTTGCAACTGGGCAACCCGCAATAAACATGGATCCAGGTTATGAAGTAAGTAGTTTAGATGCTAATCAGGATAATACAATTGAGGTTATTGGTTATCAAACGGGGAAAACACCCGCTACGGATTCAATAATAATACATCCATATTGCAATGCTCCCTTAATCGACCTCACTCATCCTGAGGAGGATGAAATATATTATCAAGCAGATGTGGAAGTGAATTGGACAATAGATAGCACAAATTCCGGAGGTATAGCTGAACAATGGATAGAATCAGATATTCTGGAAAAGACACAGATAGGTACGAGTATTAGGGAATATAATCTGACAAATCTTGCGACAGGGGACCACTGGGTAGAAATTACCGCAATTGGTGCCAATGGTATGATGCAAACCAGTAATCATAGTTTTGAGGTAGATAATGATGCCCCGATTGTATGGATCACAAGTGGTCAACCCGGCTTGGGTGTTACGGAATATACCGTAACTTGGGATGCTTTAAATGTTGAATCGATAAATATTACAGTTAATGATGAGTTAAATGTTTCAGACTTACCAGCAGAATATCCGTCCGGCTATACGATAACTGGTCTTATTGATGATATTGATTATGATATAAAGGTAATCGGTAATAAATCGGGATTTGATGATGTTTACGATAATATAACAGTACATCCGTATGTGGCTCCGCCAACTATCACAGTCCATAATCCATCCGTTGGACAATTATTAAGTGGTTCGAGTATCATTGTGAATTTTTCGATTATGGGCTATGTAAAAGATTATTGGATTGAGTGTACCAAAAAACCAACCACTAGAATCGACCAAGTAACAACGAAATACGAAATCGATTATGATGAATTAGATCATGGTGCCAATTTTCTCAATATTACGGCTTTGGGTTATAATAATATTAATGTATCAAAATATATCACTTTTAATTTTGATAAAGCGCTGGTAGAAGTATTATGTAATGATTGGGGATATAGTGATGAGACCACATGCCATTTAACGTGGTCTAACATTCTGTGTAACGAGTTTTATATAGAGGTAGACGGAGAAAACTATGGTGGTCCCTATACAAATAGTACGGAGTATGTTGATGTTTTAAATCTAAATGAAAATGATGATAACACGATAAAGTTAATCGGTTGTTCTACGGATTATGAGAACAATGTTTCTGACTTTTATATTGCTCATCCTTATACTGGAGATCCAGAATGTTATATATGGGCGCCAGAGGAACAAGATGTTATACAAATGACATATAGTAATTTTCGGTGGTATGATAATGATACAGCGGTTAAAAATTCGGGGGGAATTGTTCATATCAATATATCGGCTTCAAATGGATATTCTGCTACTTTAGCACCAAATATACGTATGACGCGCATATCAGACTTCAAACACGGGAATAATTGGGTGACAATTAGTATACTGGGAAAAAATGGTCATATATATGAATCTAGTGTGTCATTCTTTATAGATGATCCTTCACATGGCCGGTTAATAACTATGATTATTATTGGTGTTGTGGCTGCTGGAGCTTTAGGAGGGCTTTTTGCATATTATATTTATAATAAAAAACAAATTGAGGTTAGTAGATCTGAATGGGATGAAATCGAGGAATTTGATGCAGATGAAAATAAATTACTTGATGAGGATTTATCAATAGATGAAGAAACCGATTTATTAACGGATGAAGAAACCAATGCTGGCAATTCGGGCACAGAGGAAGTGGATAAAAAGGATGCTGATGTTGAAAAAAATGATTTAGAGCGGGATGATACAAAAAATGATGAAGAAGAAAAGAGTAGTGAGCAAACAACCGAAATAGACACAGATGAAGAAACTCCATCTTCCGATAAAGAAAAGGCAAATCTTGAAAATAAGGAATAAATTAAAAACATTAATCAATAACAATAGATAACAGAGAATATAACAAAGATTGAGGAGATTTATATGTTATGTGCGTTGACTTTTTTCCATCCGAAACTCGGACCTCATGTTTTCATGAATGTACCCGTGAATCTAACAGCTCATGAAAAAGAGAGCTTAATGCA
>WJKO01000330.1 GCA_014729055.1 Promethearchaeota archaeon
AAAGCGAAAGAGTTTGAGGGTGTTGTTATACCCGTAGGCGGTAAAGTGCAATTATTCTTACCAGTCGAGCTCGAAGCGGGAGAGGAACATGAATTTGATGTTACTATTCAAACTGACAATCCTTTCCACATTAAAGTGAAGCGTGTTATTCAATAGATATCGAAGGTTTAATCAAACTTTATTTTCATGCACTTTTTTTATTTTAAAACAATGAAGGGAGTTCTCTTTTAAGAAATGCCTCATAATCTCTGCGGTCTTTTTTTGGTATTTGAATTACATAGTCAACAACAGCAACGGGGCTTGCTTCCCCCAAATTAGGATCATCTAACCGTAAACAGCAGAATCCTGGATTCTCCCAACTCAATAATTGTGGATCAAATACTAATCCAATTGCATAAGGATTCAAGTGATTTTGCCATCCTAAGTGATTATGTATATCTATCCCACTATATTTATGCCCAATGAAATGGCTATGAGCCCAACCAACAAAAAACTCTGGCGGATCTCTCGTATTGTATTTGGGTTCAAGTGCTGCCATCTTTACATATTCGGCGTAGTCAAAAGCAACATCATCGTGTTTACCGACTGCAAACGGTACGTATTCAGTTATATCGACGTTACCTACTACGTTTCTACCGACAAGAAGACCCATAACCTCACGCCATTTTGCATCATCAGGTATTTTCGAACCCGCATAAGTTAGAACATGCTTGGCATAATCCAAATAAACTTGTTTTGGAATGGTAACTAATCCCGTCCCCTCAACGATTTTCGTTTCAAACATATCACAGCTTTGCTCCATTTTATATTTTAATATTTTTCTCAATGAACTAAAGACTACTTTTCAATAAACTGAAATTCTGTCTCATTCTTAATAACGCAAACCGAGTCAGGTTCAGATGAATCGACTTTAAACGCAAACACATTATCCATTCCGATAGTTATATGTAGTATATCATTCTTTAAGAAGGGATAATTCAATAACTTCTTTTTTACAAAATCTATAAATTTAGTTGTAAAAATCCCGATGTCGAAATTGATAGGTTTCATTACAATTGTTATTGCTGGTTGCCAATCTGCTTTCCTTAGAGTAATGAATCCATCAATACTTGTTTTTGCGTTATTTATTATTCGATTACTCATTCGGATAATCTTAAGACCAATATCAGAGGGATATGAGGGTTCTGCTATTGCTGTTGTCGTTTCGTTTCCAACAATTTCAATAATATCGGTTCTTTTCAAATTCATTTTTTTCATAAGATAGTCATCGATTCTGATTATCGGTTTTTTCTCATCCCCCGTCCGTGCCTTTTTTACTTTTAGAAATGCTATATCTTTCATAAATATATTAAATTCAATTGTTTAATATTTAAACATAAATATCGAGAAAATAGAATAAATTTAAGGTGATAAACATGCGGGAAAAGCCGTTTGCTTTCTTAACTCTGATAGTAACATTGTTATCGTTTAGTATAACTGATATAAATATTATTTATGCGGAAAATGGAGAAAATAGCCCTTGGATTATTACTTCTTCTATGGCCTTCAGCGATAGTGACTATGATGTCTTTTATAATATTTCTATTGAATCGAATATAGAGGTGACATTTGAAAATTGTTCATTCAATTTTTTAAACGAAACAGATATAGTTATGATGCAAGTTAAAGAAAATTCAACTTTAAATATAATTAACTGTACATTGAACGGACTTCAAGATCAAACAATCATAGGTAATTTTGTATTAAATTGTTCAAACAATGTTTCTTTAAATTTGATTGATTCCATTTTTAATAAATTGGGCGTATATAAAGACAATATTTGGTGGAAAGATGTCAGTTATTACGGAATTGAAAGCATTGGAAACTGGACATATATTGAGAGCTGTACATTCTTTGGCATGACTTGTGGAATAAAACAGAATCATGTAGAAAATACAAAAATTATAGAGAGTAGTTTTGTGGATAGTCCATCTGAGAGCGAATACAAGATTTATGAAAGCGTGTCAGATTTCAGTGTGATTGAGTTATTCGATTTAGGAAATATGCACATCGAAAAGAATACGATAAATGGCTATGCAGTGGCTATAAGAACTACTGCGTGTAAAGAGAACTTTACTATTTATAACAATACTTTTAACTGTCAATCGTCTATCTCAATGAGCATTGACACAGTATGTGCTCAAAATGGTAAAAAATCAACAACAATATTTAAGAATGTTATTAATGGATCTAAAGAAGGCTTATATTTTGAAGGATTTGATTCTGAAATAATCTACAATACATTCAACGTAGAACAGATGGGCTGTAAATTTTATTTTTTCGGCTACGATAATAATAACACTATTACAAACAATTATGTCAAAAAAAGTATAGACACAAATGGTAATTTTAAAGCCTTTATAATGTCAGGTGGTGTTAAAAACCTGGATTTTACAGACAATCAAGTGGATTCAATAGATAATGATAGTAATATAGAATTTTTAGATATGCAGATGTATCCGTATATAACTAATAGAGTAAATTTCACATTTGAAAGGAATGAATTATTTGGGAAGTTGGTGCGGTTTTATTATGATATCTCAGATTATTCACAAGTCGTTAATTTTGCTGAGGATGATTGGATTGGGGCATTATATATACTCAATTGCACAGGAGTAACATTTGAAAACTTAGATTTACATAGATATGGTGCTATTCATTGTATTAATAGCTCTGAAGTTGTTATTCAAAATGTGAACCTTCTAAATTCATTCGAGGATATTGTGATAAGATCTTGTGAAAATTGCACGTTGAAGGATACGAATGTTACAATTGATGAGATCCAACACCTTAGTTCTTTATCATGTTATTCTAATAAGAATTTAACTCTCGAGAATTTAATTCTCACAGGTGGTTCCGAGGTCAAAAACTACGGAACTGGAATTTTGTTTAGCGATGTAGACAATTCATCTCTCATGTATTCGGAGGTTTCAGGATTTGATAATTCATTCGAGATACAGAGCTCCGAAAGTAACTTAATCAAAAATAATTCCTTTTATGCAGAAGGTGTTTGTATTAGCAATGGTCCTACGGCATTTTTTAATAATTATACTTATAATGAACTAATTAAATATGATTTCAGCGAAACTAATTATTCGGTTCAAGATTACACAGATAATAAGAATTATTGGGATCGCAATCATTGGATGCACTATTTCAACGCAAATGATACGAATGGAGATAATATTGCAGATGAACCATTTGTGGAATATTATAAAACACAAATTTTTGCTTTTGATAATTATCCTTTATTTTTTGATAATGACAATGATGGGCTTGAAAACCTTGTAGAATTATATTATGGAACGAATATTTCGTTTTTAGATACTGATTATGATGGACTAAACGATACTGCCGAGATACATCAATTTCAAACGGATCCAACAATTACTGATACAGATATGGATTCAATTAATGATTATGATGAAGTAAAAGTATATTTTACAAATCCAAATGAACAAGATAGTGATGGAGACTCATTTAGTGATAATATTGAAATCTTATTTTCTAGTGATCCAAATGATCCTAATGATTTCCCAGGTGGAATTATTGGAGATGACAACAGCGAAGAAACGGATGAAAGTGAAGGCGATGGAGAAGACGATAAGATTTATAGTATTCCAGGATATTCACTTGTCACTCTTATTTCAAGCGTTTCGGTGATATATATTATTTTTTTAGAACAAAGGAGGAGAGATTTGTGAAAATAGGTGTTGATGGAAAGGGTAAAGTATTTTTTTTAGTTGGTATTTTCGTATCGATGGTTTTCTTTGGCATCATTAATTCCGAATGGCGGGCGGCGTATATAACTGATGTCAATAATTTGGGGACCAATTTCGGTTCAATTAGAGATATTGAAGCAACCTATTTAAAACCAATCGGTGATATTAACGGAGACAATTTTCCCGATGTATTAATTCATGATTCTCATGAAAAATCGCTATATATCAACAGAAGTGACACATATTCAAATATTACTCTCTATCCAGATGAATCTTATATTATCAATGAAAGTATTGATATTTTATCTGCGTACGAAGCCTTTGACAACTATGGCTTTAGCAGTATGGCAGTGTATACAATTAAAACAGATATAGAAGTTCCCGACTTTTTATGGAATTTAACATTTGAGGATAGAGATATTTTCGCAGTTGAATTGATGAATGATGTTAATGGAGATGGCATTCAAGATCTCTTTGTGAGCTTTGGTCTTGTTGAACCATTACCTGATATGCAAGAAATAATTCAATCAGAGGGCAATACGGATTTACCGAATTTCTTAAAGAACCATCATCTCTTCTTTAAAGAATTATTTGTAGTGGATAACGATTCGGAATATCTTATGTTGACTCCTAATTATTCAGAATACCAGTTTTGGATAGTTAGCGGTGTTAATGGCAATATTCTGTTGCGTTCTGACGTTGAACAAGTCCCGATTGAAAATAGCATTATAGATATGACTTATCTTAATAACTCAAAAAACTCGGAAACGAAATTCGTTCTACTCACTTCAAATTATTCCGCACCTAGGTATTTTTCTCCTATATTCTACAATCAAAGTGATTTCCGAACAACGTTTTTTAATTGGTCTAGCGTTGATGAACCTACTCAATATGGTTTCAATTTTGGATGGAATTTAATTGGCTTATCCTTAGAACCATTGGAAATTCTATGGTCGAGGACAATTGCTGAAATCGCAGAAAACGATTATTATGAACTCCATTTCCAAGATTTGGGTATAAATGAGATATCGACTGGTGGAGGTCCCGTTAGTGTTGGAAGTCTTCCTTGTAATGCATCAATCATTAGAGGATCACATCTATCCCTACAAACCACGGGAAACCATTTTATTTTAGAAATTGATACTGCCGTAATCGACTATTATGACACGGAAGACAATCTTCATTTTTATATGGATGGAAACAAATCGGTTCATTTATTCTACGCATATAATAGTTCAAACGGCTTTCTAATGTGGAAAGGTAACCACACTTATAATTATCTAACAAATTCCATTGATCTAAATGGAGATGGATTTGGGCAAATTAATGGCTATTACTCTGAAGATCTCAATCTGAGTTTCATTTTGTATCGAGTCAGTGATGGAGAAATCATCTGTAAAGCCAAATTACCATATAATTCATCTCAATTAATAAACGGTGGGAATCTTGCTACATTAAATTTCATTTTAAGCAATGAAGATATGATAGGAGAGGATGCATTCTTTGAAATAGTCGGTATTGGACTTAATCAATCGCATTACGAAAAAGTAAATCATTTGGAATACAAGGATCCTATACAATTGTTAAGGCTAAATATAAACGATACAAGTGGCATTACCATGAAGTTATCGAAAGTATTTGAGTCAAATATTAACTTGCAAAATTATACGATCTCAAGAGAGCTCAAGAATACTAATGTTGATCTTGATGAGGATGGTTATTCTGATTATATTTTGAGAGTTGACAATACTTCTATGCAACCAGATATAAATATAGGGGATGACAATTTAGATGTAGATAAGAATTGGTGTTTTATATCGGGCAATGGAGTTAATTTAAAATCACGTAATTGGGTGTTTTCATGCAGTATCGGGGGCAAGTTTAATTCCATCACTAGAGAGAAAATCGATTTCCGCAAATTTAGCGAAATGGTATTTTTCTTCCATGATCCCACAAATTCTGAATGGATCAGTACTATCCATATAGGATCCAAAGAACTTGTTTACATTCAAGATGTTAATAATTTTAAAGCAAGCACGAATTTTTTAGATTTTTTCAGCGGGTCTAAGTTTATCGTATATATCTTAATCGGATTAATTGGTTTTTGTATTATTGGATTTCTAAGAGGATTTAAAAAGCAAGAAAGGACTGAAGATAACACCGATTGGAAAATCAGAATAACGGTCGCTTTATTATCTTGCGTCACCTTGCTCATTACCTTAGCGATGATCTATTTCTTTACCCAATCTATGAGTTATACAATAGGATATACAACAAATGTTATATCCCCAGAAGGTCAATTATTGTGGTTTATAATCATATATCCTGCGGTTTTTGGATTGTTAGCATTAATTCCAAAGTTATATAGTAAGGTTGCACCATATTTTGCCGAGAAAGTATTTATTAATTCGCAACTTTTTCTCAAGAAAATATTCGATAAAAGAAAAATCAAAGATTATGAATTGATTGTAGTCAATATTGAAAATCGGAAACGAATTTCTCGGTGGGCACGATTAAACCGCCTTTTGTTACCATTATTAATATCACTAACATTTGGTATATTTATCTATCAAGGATTAGGTCCAGATGGTTTCTTATTCAATCTATTTGGTCCTCCAATAAACCTTATTGATCATCCGTTAACTAATCCAAGTACATTAGGAATTTTGACTTCAGATATGGTAAACGCCAATAGTTTATGGATTGAAATGGGACGTTTTGCAAGGTACTGCATTCAGCCGATGTTAATTGTATATGTTATTATTTCATTTCTCATCCCAGGAGCATGGTTACTTGATGATGTAGGTGTATGTTTTTATCAAAAAGCGGTCAAATATAGAGCAGTTAGCGATATAGACTCTGTTTCAAAGTGGACATTAAGTCTAATCTCTGGACTTTTTGGATTTACTGCGATAGTATCATTTTTTGGATTATTTCTCCCTATGCTAACGGGATTAGATGAATTATTAGTTAATATTGAGGTTCTTTCAGATGATCCAGCACTCTTTGGGGTTATCATTTTGTTAGTTGCTCTAATCATGTTCCCAATATTAGCTGGTATATTGCTTATGTATGGTGCTATGTCACAAATGGAACGAGATTACAAGCAGAATACAGTCAAGATGTTAGATAGACTTAAGAAACACGAAATCGACGTTCGCTTAAAAGATCTTTCGCCCGTTTTAGAAACTGATGTTGACGATCAATGGTATAAAGATGCCTTAAAATTATCAGAGAATAATAAAGAAGATAGAACCATTTCTGAAGAGATCAATAACATAAAAGACATTGCAAAAACTGAAGAAACAACAGATAATAACAACAGACGTAAAACAACAAACGTATAAACAACATATCAGACATTAACGGCGTTTCTTTCCTTGTTTTTTATTGTAATCTTGATTTGCCTTTGTCTTCCACTTTTTTCTCCATTGTTTAAACCCATTTTTCACATATTTTTCACGCCGTGGGAGGTCATCTGTCAACCAGTTGTACATTTTAAAAAACCGACCCCGATGATCCGTCAATGAGATATAACCATAAACACCTAACACCCGAAGATGATCTACATAAGCTTGTTCCACTTGATCCTGCAATTCCCCTTCAATCTTTGCATCAAAAAACTTGAAATTGTTCTCATTAAACATCTTTCGAGTTTCATCAAAAATATTTCCCGTGCAAATATGAATCTTATCGCTTTTAGGATTAAATTTAAGCATTCTCAGAGTATCAGAAATTAATTGAGCTATATATTTTCCGGGTCTATGTATATTCCACCCAGTTCCTTGAAAATATCTAATAGGGACATTTTTTGCAATAAACTTTTTTTGACCTCTGATATAAAATCCAATAATCGCATCCCCGATAATATCTCCAGTTCCAG
>WJKO01000331.1 GCA_014729055.1 Promethearchaeota archaeon
ATCCAATCCATTATCGATTTCATCTCCGTCTTTTATTTCATCGTCATCAGTATCATCATCTAGAGGATCTGTTTTATGAATATTAACTTCATCAATATCGGAAAGCCCATCGGAATCAGAATCATCAGTATTGGGTGAATTCGGATCAATTCCATTGTCGATTTCATCTCCATCTATTATATTATCATCATCGCTATCGTCATCCAAAGGTTCGGTTTCATAGATATCTATTTCATCGCCATCAGTTAATCCGTCATCATCGCTGTCATTAACTTTTGGGTCTGTGCCATGGATGTCTATCTCGTCACTATCGGAGAGCCCATCATCGTCAGTATCGTTGTTATTCGGGTTAGTATCATGAATTATAACTTCGTCCCCATCATCTAATCCGTCATCATCAGAATCAATGTCTTTTGGATCTGTTCCTAAAGTATTCACTTCATCAACATCCGAAATTCCGTCATTGTCAGTATCTCCAGTATTTGGTGTATTTGGGTCTAAATCATTTATAATTTCATCTCCGTCTAGTATAGTATCATCGTCGCTATCTTCATCATTAGGATCAGTAAAAGACGAAAATATTTCCTCGCCGTCGCTAAGCCCATCACTGTCAGTATCATTGTCAGTGGGATTAGTTTTATAAATATCGATTTCATCTATATCGTCTAATCCATCCTCATCCGTATCTGCTTTGTTGGGATCTGTACCTAATATTTCAGTTTCGTTGTTATCCGTCAATCCATCCTCATCTGAGTCTTTACCCGTGTTGATAATCGTTAATCCATTATCATTGACTGCTATATATGCATAATCCCCACAAATATATGTATCGATTGCTAAACTTCCATCAGAATAGCACCCCACCTTTTGGGGGTTGTATGGGTCGCTGACATCAATAATTTCCAGTCCATCTAAATCATCTGCTAGGTATACATAATTTCCTTCAACATATATTCCCCAAGCAGTACCTCCATCATCAAATTGCCCTACTTCAATAGGGTTATAAGGGTCGCTAACGTCAATGATCTCTAATCCATCATCTTTGTCCGCTACATATGCATAATCCTCTGACACGTAAATTGCGTAAGCAGCGCCTGAACTATCATAAAATTGTCCCAGTTTGGAGGGGTTACTTGGTGTTGATATATTGACTATTTCTATTCCAAGCTCTTTTTCAGCCACATAAGCTAAATCTCCGGCAACGTACACACCTCTTGCATTTCCGCCGTCATTAAACTGCCCCAGCTTTGTCGGATTAAGAGGATCGCTTATATCTATAATTTCCAATCCACATTCATGTATCGCGACATAAGCATAGTTATTTACGATAAAGACATCATTGGCAGAACCCTCATCGTAAAATTGTCCTACTTCTTCTGGATTGCTTGGATCGGTTACATTAATGATCTCTAATCCATCAGTATGATCTGCAACGTATGCGTAACTGCCGGACACGAAAACATCAATTGAATAACTTCCATCATAATAATACCCGACTTTCACGGGATTATATGGGTCATTAATATCTATTATATCAAATCCATCACCATAATCGGCAATATATGCATAGTTTCCTGCTACGAACACACCTTTAGCCATCCCGCTACCGTTATAACATTGTCCCAATTTTTCTGGTAAAAATTGGACGGCGCTCAAAATTGTATTTTCTGGTTGAGTGATTGTATCTTTTTGTAATGTGTTTGAAGTTGAATCGCCTAACAAGAGGATATTATGACTAAATAAACAAGTAAACGTAAAAATAAACAACATTAAAACATATTTTGTGTGTTTTTTTTGGTTATAATTGAACATTCTATTGAAATCTCCTAATCATAGTGCTTGAAACATAATAAATATGTGAGTTTATTATTAATATATTTTAATAGATTTTAAAAAAGAGAATTTGAATCATAAATTGATGTAGTAGAATAAGAACGATAGAAGTATCAAAACAACTATCTCAAGCAAAAAGTAAAAAAGAATTATTCCGAAAATCATGATCAATAGATGCAGATACCACATTGGCAAAAAAATATCGTAAAAAAATGCTAAATGACATGTTAAAACGATCAAATATGAGTGAAATTATACAAGAAAATATTCAAAATGATTGACCGGAAGGATAATTCATATCATAAACGTACGATTGATGATTTTTCTTTAATTTTTGGACTTGCAATTTAGAAATCTAAATTATATTTCATAGTTTCAGCACTTTAACTAGTTGTCAAGATGTTTAATAACAGAAATTGAGCAAAAGGATGAAAAAATATTAAATAAAATAAAATAAAATGAAAATAGATCGCGAGAGGACAAAGTCAGATGGATATCTAACCGAACAATGCTCCGATTCCGGCGACTTCCTTTTCTTTTTCGTCTTCGTCTTTCTTTTTACTCTTTTTCTTGGATTTCTTTCCCTTCTTAGCGGGTTCTCCCCCACCAGCCGCGACTGGTACTGCTGCTGATTTTGCGACTAATTCGTCGATGTCTTTACCCTCTAATCCCGCGACAAGCGTTTTTAACTGGGTCTTATCGACTTTTGCCCCTGCGGCTTTTAACACTTTTTCGAGGCTTGCCTCGGTAATGCTTTTTTCCGCTTTGTGAAGGAGTAATGCTGCATATATAGCTTCCATTTTTTTTTCCTCCTTAGGAATTGTTTTTGTGTATTTTTGTGTATATTAATATATCTCGTGTGAGATAGATGTATTGCAAAGTAATGGCATGTAAAAAAGTCCATTTTGATTTATTTTTTTTTCTTTTTTATCCGTTGTTTGATTCTATTTTAGTTTTTTTTATTATTCCGTTTTTACCGTTGGTTGATCTCATTTGCCAAATGATTAACCGAATAATTTTCCGATACCCTCACCCATGACGGTATCGTCGTCTTTATCCTTTTTCTCTTCCTTTTCTTCTTCCTCTTCTTCCTCTTCCTCTTCTTCTCCACCGAATACCATTTTATTGATTGAAAGTGCAGAACTTTGGGCTTGAGAGAAGAAAACAGGCAAAGTTTCGGGTGTGACGATCTGAAGTTCGACAGCAAGTGCGGCAGCGTTCATATG
>WJKO01000332.1 GCA_014729055.1 Promethearchaeota archaeon
TAAAAATATTTATTTTAAAAAAACTACTAGTGAATTTATAATGTATGTTTATCAATAATATTGTTTGAAAAGCTTATGGTAGTGTAAAAAAGACATGAAACATAATTAGATTATTAGGAGGTAAAAATGCAATTATTAAAACGATTTCTGTATTTTTCTTGTGTACTTATCTTGTTGACATTTACGATTCATCAAAAACTCTATGGGCAGTCAGTTGTACAGTTTGCTCAAGTTGCTACACCTACAGGAGTTGCTGTGGATGAACAGGGAAATGTGTACGTTAATTCGTTGTCTATTTTTAACGACGGTGGTTTATACAGATTTGCCCCCGATGGGAGCCTAATTGGATTTCTGCAATTTCCACACGTAGACCTTCGTCTTACTGCAGATTATCAAGAAAATGCGATATGGGCTGTTGAAAAAAAAGGTGAAATATACAGATTTGATTTAGGCAGCTTACAACTAAAACACTTTGTAAGTTTAAAGAGCTTACAACCATCTACTGTTTTAGATATACTTACGGGAAATAAATTCCCACTTTATATGGCGGGACCATTATATGGTGATATCGCTGTAAGGCATATTGATCGAAATAGTTTTGATTTTTTTATCACAGGTAAGACGACTTCCGGTGGCAGTCCTTTTGTAGTGCGTCTCCGTATTCAGAATCAATCAATAGATGCGACTTTTATGGTTACAAGCTTTCCTTCCGGGGGATTACCGGTTGCCCCTCCGCCGCTAGATCTAATGCCGCAGGGTATTTCCGTCAATAGTAAAGGCCGGGTATTGACGGCTTTACCTCATAATATAAGGGGAGGGAGGTCACCTTTTTATTTGGCAACTTTCAGTGCAGACTTTCCGGAGACTAATACTCATCCTCCTGAGTTCATTTCTAACTTTTTAAATAGAGAAGTTTTTAGCACTGGTATGACTACGGCTAATTTAAGTGGCGAATTTTATATTGTTACCGTTGCGAATAATTTTAGATGTGGGGCTGGCCCCGCTGTTTTATCATTTCCTCGTGATCTTAGCAGTTCCAAATGCGTTGTTGATCTTTCGAGCTTTGGCTTAGGATATGTTCAGCCAGCTGATATTGCTGTAGGACCAAATGATCGATTCCTGTATGTTACATTAACTGATCGTAATCTTGTATTGCGAATAGAACATACTCATAGCAATTTGGAAACAGTTGCCGATGTGCCTAAAACATATCGGCTGGAGAAAGCGTATCCAAATCCTTTCAATCCAAGGACTACCATCAGCTATGCTTTGCCAAAGCCAGAGAAAGTACATCTTGCTGTGTATGATGTACTCGGCAGGCAGGTTTCGGTGCTGGTTAATGAGCAACAGCCAGCAGGACAATATGAGGTTAGATTTGAAGGGAAAGATCTGCCAAGTGGTGTCTATATTTACAAGATCAAAGCAGGACCGTTTCTTGAAAGCAAACGCATGGTTCTAATGAAATAGATCAAAATTGTTAAAAGAAAAAATAACTAAATGATTCTACGAACAAAAAATATTTTGTATCTAATGTCTGAGTTCAGGACTCATAAAGTGTTTTGCTTAATAATTTATGAAAGGAGGTACATTATGACATTTTTTTAAAATGAATTGACCACAGAGAATACTTCTGTCTAATATCTAACTATTTGAAAAAGACGCATATTACTTAATATAGGCATCTATTCCTTTGATGCTTGAAAGTAATATATCTCAATCAAAAGTTCTTAGTTAATTTATATTCTTAAAACTTACGTGGAGGATTAAAATGAAGAAAATTATTGGTTTATTATTAATAATATTAGCTATAAGTATCGGTAAGGTATTAGGGGACATCCCTAAGCAAAATCAGACCATGCCTCCTAAGGTGAGAGACGCATTTAAAAAAATATCAGCCCATTATTCACAAAACAATTTAGCTCAAATAATAAGAAGGAGGAAAGAATTACGATTAAAAGGCGTTATCAATCAATCTAACCAAAGACAATATGCTAGCTTTATAAAAGTGCCTTTATTGATTGGTAGATATTCGAACAGTGCGAATAGTTATACTAAACAGGAAATACAGAATAAAATATTTGAAAATAATCCAGATGGAACAATGGTTGAATATTATCAAGAAGTATCAGCAGGACAGCTGAATTTATCTGGACAGGTTGATGGTTGGTATAACGCTCCTCAAGAAAAAGCTTTTTATGTGGGAGACAATAATGGTATGGACGGTGGCGGAGCAAGATTTGTATTAGATATTGTTAAAAAAGCAGATCCGAGTATTGATTTTAGTCAATTTGATTATGATGGCGATGGTTATGTCGATTGTGTTATTGCCATACATACTGGCGGTGATGGCGCATCTGGGCAAAATAATATCTGGTCACATAATTGGAGTTTTAGTGCAGCTAATTATAACTATCCCTATATTATGCCTCAGGCGGAATATACTACGAATGATCCATGGCCTGGACATCCAGGACAATATATAAAAGTCAATGATTATACGATTCAACCTGAAGAGGCTTATGACCAAAGTTTAATCGATATTGGTGTGTTTTGTCATGAATTTGGACATGCTTTAGGATTGCCAGATTTATATGATTACGATTACTCATCTAATGGTGTGGGGAATTTTTGCCTAATGGCTGGTGGATGTTCTGGTGGAGATGGAATACATCCTGAAAAACCCGTTCATATGTGTGCCTGGGCTAAATATGAACTTGGTTGGATAAGTCCAATAAATATAACAAGTGACAGAATTGATGTACAAATACCAAATATTGAGCAAAATCCAAATAGCGTTTACAGGATTTGGAAGGATGGATCCATAGAGACACAATATTTTTTACTGGAAAACCGACAACGATTAGGATTTGACAAATATTTGGCAGGTACAGGGTTGTTTATTTGGCATATTGATGAATATATTTTAAATAATTTCCAGAGCCGCGGACCAAACGATGATGAAAATCATAAAGGGGTCGATTTAGAGGAGGCAGATGGGAGAAATGATCTTGATTATTTTATAAATTTTAATTCTGGTGACGATGGAGATCCCTACCCTGGTAGTTCATTAAATCGGATATTTAACGGTGATTCAAATCCAAGTAGTAGGGATTATAATGGTAATAATACTGGGGTAGAAATATCTGAAATTTATCAAACAGGACAATTAATAACAGCTAATTTGAAAATTGGAAAAGAAGGGAGCAATTCATTAAATCCACCCCAAAATTTAACGGCATCGGTTTCCGGGAACAGAGTCCTGCTTAATTGGCAACCACCGATGAATTCAAGTTTATCTTATCTTAAATCAAATTTTGATGATGCACATGTTTTTAAAGTTCCGGCGCGTTCGTATTCGACGGATCAAAGAGATAATATAAATATTGGGA
>WJKO01000333.1 GCA_014729055.1 Promethearchaeota archaeon
GCTTAGGGTCATCAAAAGAGTTATAGATAAGTGATGCTGAGCCTAAGATATCATTTACAAGCAATCTATCCTTCGATTCTGAAATCTTATTCTTATTATTGAACGTAGGTTGTTTTAAGCAACTTTCTATCATATTTTCTAACAAATCTTTCCAAGTCGGTAATCCTGCGGCTGCCGAAACACCTGCCCCCATCATAACAACCATAAGTCTACCTCTTCTGGCTTTAATTAGATCTTCTGGTATTGAAATATTCATAAATCTTCACTTATTCATTATTTATTGATCATTCATTTTTGATTAATTTATTCTTTAATGAGAAGTAGAATTTAGCTTTCCTTTATATCGAAAACAAACAAGAATAATTTTAAACTCAGAAAAGAAAGTTAGAAACGATAGTTTTCTAAAAAAAAAAAGATGATGAATTTATGAAAAAAAAGATTATTTCGTTATTCATAATTTTGACATGCCTATTTTCGAGTTTTCCTTTTATTCTGGCCGCACAAAACTTGAAACTAGTTAGCAACTATGCTCTCGAGGATCCTAGAAATCTTTTCTATCTGGATAATAACGTCTATGTCGCAGATGGTACCAATGGTCTAAAGATAGTAAATGTTGGAGATCCGAATAATCCACAAGATCAAGGATCATATAGTGTCAGTGGAGTATGTTTTGATGTATTTGTTGCAGGTGATTATGCTTATCTTGCAAATGGTATTACTGGACTTCAAATTTTAGATGTGAGTAATCCTTTACTTATAGACGAAATGGGTTCAGTTGTAGATAGTAATTATGCGTGGGGTGTATATGTTGTTGATGATTATGCTTATATGGCAGATAGCGATGATGGCTTAGAGATAATCGATGTTAGTGATCGGGAGAATCCCGTAGAAGTGGCAGAAAGTAGTAGCGGTGGATATGCGGAAGACGTGTTTGTATTAGATGGTTATGCGTATTTGGCCGAGAAGTCTCAAGGAATGCGAATCGTTAATGTCACAACGCCGACTTCCCCAACCAGTTTAGGTGTATTTAATGATGGTTCTGATATATATGGTGTCTTCGTTGAAGGGGATTATGCATATTTGGCAGCCCATGGTTCTGGATTAATCGTCGTTGATATCTCAGATAAAAATTCTCCCTCAAAAGTGACAAATATAGCGTTTGATGGAATGGCTAGAGAAATATTTGTAGAAAATAAAATTGCATACGTTGCCGCTCGTTCCGAAGGTTTAATTTTGGTAAATTGTACAGATCTGGATACAGATCTCACAGTGATGGCCAAGCTTGACGATAACTCTGAAACTGGAAGTGGTGATGCTGGTGTCTACGTTGCAGACAATTATGCTTATGTTGTTGACCAAGAAAAAAACAGCCTTCAAGTCATCGACTTAACAGCTTCCGGTGGAGGAAATATATGGTTATGGATTTTAATACCCGCTATTTTAGCAGTAGTAGTTTTGATTGTGCGAAAATCTACAGCTAAGAAAGAACCGAGTCGTAAAGAGAAGTTAAGCGATGAAGAAGTAGAAGAAGAAAGCAACGAAGATGGCGAGGAATCAGCAGTCGTCGGGATAGAAGAGAGTGAAAGCGAAAAAGAAGAAATTGAGTTAAAATCCATTCCAGAAGAAGCTGAAGATAGTCAAGAGAAATCAGAAGAATCAGAACAATCGGAATAATCCGAAGAATCAGAAGAATCAGAACCAAAGGTTTTAGAAGAAACCGAATGAATATTCAAATTTTATTAAATTTTTTTTATTTTACTTTCTAATTCCTTATCATGCGATATAAAATGCCCTTTGGAAATGGGAATATTATTATTAACATATCAGAAAGGGCAAATTGCGTGGAAATTCAACCTAAGAGTATTATACCTTTAAAAGATCCAGTAGAATCCTTTATTAATACTCTGAATCATCCGATAAAGGCAAACTCACTGCGTGGTATGATACAAAAGAAAGTGACGAAAGAGGATAAAATTGTAGTAGTGATCGATGATCAAACTCGAAATTTTCCGTTTAAAATTATTCTTCCTCCTTTTATTGAATATGTACGTGACTGTGGTGTACAAGACTCTCAAGTGTGTTTTTTGATTGCTTGTGGTGCACATAAGCCCCCCTCAAAAGAGCATCTCAATACTATGTTTGGAAATCTACTCAAGGGTTTTATGCTTAAAATAAGTAGTTCTGAGACGGCAGATTATATTTCTCTCGGTACAACATCTCGCAACACGCCTGTTCTTATTAACCAGACTTATGTAGGTGCGGCGTTTCGAATTTTATTGACAGATATTACTCTGCATTATTTTGCAGGATTTGGCGGCGATAGAAAATCAATATTGCCTGGTGTCGCTGCTCGAAGCACTATTGAATCTAATCATAAATTATTATTTAAAAAGGGTGTAGGTCCAGGAATATTGGATGGCAATCCCGTGCATGAAGATATGTTAGAGGGGGCTAAATTCATTGGAGCAGATTTTGTATGTAATATCTGTCTTAATGATCAAAATAAAATATTCCATATTGCTTCTGGACGCTTAAATGAGGCATTCCGAACTGCGGTAAATAAATATAAGGAGATATTTTCTGTAAGAGTAACAAAGCAAGCAGATCTTTTATTAATAAGCCAAGGAGGATATCCCTATGATATTAATTATTATCAATCCCAAAAAGCATTACAACAATGTATAAAAGCAGTAAAGCCTGGTGGGACAATTATTTATTTCACTCAATCTTCTGAAGGGATTGGAAATGAGGTTTTGGAAAAGAATCTGCGTATTTTCAATACCTCTGATGATATTTTAAAGGTTCTAGAGCAAGAATTTAGGCAA
>WJKO01000334.1 GCA_014729055.1 Promethearchaeota archaeon
ATATAATAGCAACAATAAACTATTAAACGAAAAACGTATTTACTAAAAAAAAAAGTGGTAAAATATGTCATTAAAACAAGAAACAACGAAGATATTTGAGGAATATGGGCTAAATGAGCAACAGATTCAAATAATGCTCGCATATCTGAGCAATTCTCAAGCAACCGTATCAATGATTTCCGGTTTATTAGAAGTTGATTATAACACCGTAAAAGAAACAACTGAAAAACTTGTTAGCGAGGGATTTTTAGCAAAAATAGAAGGACAAGTTACAAGATATATACCTTTGGAACCATATTTTTCCTTGTTTGTTAAACAATCTTCTACTTTTCGCGAGCAAATCGAAAAAATAAAAGACGCAGTTCTTCAAGATCAGTCAAAACGGTTTAAAGAATTAGATGGAATCAAAGATAGATCGCTTGAAGAAGTCGATAGTGCTGTTGAGAATCAAGTAAACGAGTTTTTCCGGGTTAGTGATGAACATGATGCCGATAAAAATAACGTCATTATGTCTGCAAAAGAAAGATTTACAAATGAAGCAAAACAGCTAGAGTCGGGATTGCACGAGCGAATTGAAAAGGATTACACTGAATTAGATTCAGATGTTAAGCAGATGGATGCAGATGCTGCAAAAACATGGGATGATCATGCTACAAAATTCACTAATGATAACAACAATTTAAATACTACATTAGATGAAATTTCTGACTCTCATGTGGATTCCACCAAGCAACTAGAACAGAATTTACACGGTATCATAGATAATCTCAACGGACAGCTGAAGGGTATTGCTGATGGATTTGTATCGAAATATCAAACAGGAATAGAAAGTGCTAAAGAAGGTATCAATAAAATCATTGCAGATCTGTTGAAAGATTTTGCTGAACGGGTTAGCAACTTGGAAACAGAGATCAAAAAGGATCTTGATAATCATGTTGAGAATCATAAAGAAAATGCACAAGCATTGAAGCCATCGCTTGAGGAGATTCTGGCGAAATATATGGATAGAATGCATAATGTTGTAGAAGACTTGAAACGAAGAATTACTAAATTACTCTTAGAACACACCGATCATTTAAAATCTACGACAAATAAGATGCAAGATCGATTAAAATCTACTGTTGATACAAGGCAAGATGAACTTGAAGGTCAAGTTAAATCATTTGAAGAAAATACAATTGTATTAATCGATAATTTGCAGCAAATATCAGGCAATCTTGGTGATCTCGGTGAAGTGTTAGCAAGCAGAGGAAGCGCGTTTAAAGCATTATTTCTGAAAAGACACAAGGAATGGGTTGCTTTAAGTCAAGATATACAGGAAAGAGTTACTAAACTCTCTGGTGATATGAAAGACGACTTTACAGCAAGTACTCAACAATATATCCAAAACACTGAGAAAACGAAAGATAATCTAAAAGGAGAAATTGAATCTGTCTTAATTGGTGAAAATAACGGATTAAAAGAAAACACCGAGGCGCTTGATAAAAAAGCACAGAATACTGTTAATGCAGAACTCGAAGGATTAGCATCAGAACTTTCAACTGAAATTGATGATACTCTAAAAGGAAATATTCAGCATTGTAAGGATACCACCGTTAAACTAAAAGATTCCGTACAAAGCAGCTTTGCAACACATAAGGAAAATTTCGATGGATCTATCAATCGCCACAACAAGAATTCCTTAGATCACTATAATGATTGTGATCATGAAGTGAAACTTAAAGTTGATGGCTGGTATAGTGAAATGGATAAAGATCATAACAAGGCCAAAAACGACATAACAACTGAAGCAGAACGACAAATCACGGATATAAATAAACACAGAAACAATACCAAGAATAAGAATGTTGAACATTCTGAAACATTTGAATCAGATAAAGAAGCCACAAAGAAGAAACAAAAAGAGATCTATGACAATCGACTCGCAAAAATCCGAGGAGATTTTGATACTAGCAAAAAAGAAACAAGTGATATGATTAATAAAGAGATTGAACTTTATTCCAATGAATGTAAAGAAGCCGACGATAAGTTACACGCAATGTTAGAGGATCACAAATCAAAGTATCAAGAAAATGCAACGACACTACAACAGAGTTTAAAGAATACAATTAATGATACAATTAAGGATACAAGAGATGCGATCGCAGATTTCACTTTAGATTATATGAATAACATAGATGAGGGAACTGAATTAGCTGAAAGCAACGAAGAAAAATTGACTGATATTTTCAATGCATCAAAAGAAGTTGTTGATGTAAGTGAAATTAAAACATGGCATCTTGTTGGAATGGACGCAATTATGGAATATATTAACGATTCCTTAAAACGAGTGAAAAGTATTGTAATTATCGTCACTCATCAAGTCATTCCGAAAATCTTGGAAACCCTAGGACAAGCAGCATATGAAAACAAACGAGCACGGTATAGATATATTACACACTGGACACCTGAATTTGAACCCTTCATGAAAAAGATGAAAGTCTTTGGTAATATCCAATTTAGACAATTAAGAAGCGCTGGAGAATTCATAGCTATGAGCAGAGAATCAGAAGAAGTATTACTTGCACCTATTGTAGCGGACGAAAAGAATATAATCTCGATAGTCTCAACAGAGCCTGGTTATTGCAAACTATATAAAGAAATTATCGGTCCTGTGTTCTTAGGAAATTCAAGACCTGTATAAAATATCTAAATAAATAACAACAAGAATTTTTAATTTAAAATCTCAACCTTTTAAAGAGATTTTATTTATTCTTCTTTCTTTTTACCTCTATGTCTATTACGGATGAATTTATCTTTTAATTTAAGGAATATTTCTTGAATTGCTTCTTTTTCGTCGTTGTCGAGAGATTTTAATTGTTTTACAGCATCTTCGATATCTTCCTTATGTGATTGCAAATTATTTATTCTCCTTTTTAGCCGTGATTGCACATTCTGAAGCATATCTTCTATTTTCTTCAAATATAGAAATCCATCCTCCTTAGTTTGTATTTCTGATAACCTTTTGCTAAAGAAATGGGGACGATCAGGTGGTGGTGGATGGGGAAACGGAATTTCGAAACCCTCAGGAGGAACTAAATAACTGACTTTCCTCGCAATTTCGCCTTGTAATTTCTTCAATCGTTTTAGACCTAAATCGGATATAAAATATAGTTTTCTCGCTCGTCCCTTTACAACCTCTTGTCTCGTTGAGAGATAACCATCTTTTTTTAGTTTTCTCAAGGTTCTATAGATTGTTGTATTCGGTGTATCGGGATTTTGGTTAAAAAAGTCCTTCTGTAAATCGTATCCAGTAATTCCGTCAGTTTCCTCGGATATCTTGGATAAAAAGATAAATTCATTCATTTTTTTCAACATATCAGGACCAAATATTGGAGGAGGTGGAGGACCAAAA
>WJKO01000335.1 GCA_014729055.1 Promethearchaeota archaeon
ATTATATCCGGCTCATCATTTTCTCCATCTAACACCAATATAGACTTTATCTGTCCGACAGCAAATAAATAACTGATGAGATCACTAAAAACACGGGTTACCTCGAATTCAGCACCTTTCTCGTACTCGTTTAACACATCATCTACTTTATCCAAATACCTCACAATTTGCAGTTTGAGCTTTTTATCAACTAATAATTCTTGCTCAAATTTTGATAGATATTTATCGTAAAATGCCACATTATCCGATTCGATAATTTTTTCATCCATCTCTAATGGACTTTTAAAATAGATTATAATCCTATTTTCAGATGTTACCGCTAATTCATATACAAATGATTCTTTTTTAATATCGTACCAGATAGAGCGATTAGGATTACCTCCTTCTAGTACTCTATTTATAAGATCGTCATTTTCGTTGCTAAGAACGAGCAATAAGAATGAACGAAAGTTATCAATAGCTAAATAAGATTTGAAATCTTTAAATTTTTCAACAACTAAACGGTAGTCTTTCTCTATATCTCTCTCTTTCATGATGATATAATCATTAAAAGAAGTTCTTAAACTTGTTTCTTATATAAAAATACTACCTAAAACAAGCTAAAAACCAGAAACTATTAAAACAAAAGAAAAATGGCTTTATTTTAATGGATATAATTTACGCCTATCTCGCAGTAATCCTCCGTAATAACCACCAGCCGCACAGACAACTGCTATAAACGGAATCATATAGATGAAGTATACGATTAACTCCGCTAAGAAGACCAGTAATACTACGAAAAGAACAACTAAGAATACTATTCCATTTTTAAGGCCCATTTCAGGACTCCCAGCGTAATATCCCGACACTCGACTTGATATCCATAATCCAATTGTAAGAAAAATCAATAACACGAATAATACCAGCTCTTGAGAGATAAATGTAGATAAAACTCCAAGCAATAAAGAGAATACAATGATTAGACCAATAACAGATAAGAGTCCCAAAAACAATCCCAATAGCATGGTTTTCTTGTTTCTTTCTTTCTCCTTATCTTCCATAATCTTTTCTAGAATGGGATTGAATTCTTTATATTCATGAATAGAGGCTCTTTGCTTTTTACTTAGAAATTCTCTCATTTGTTCACTAAAAGCTTCACTAATCTCTTTCAAAATACTCTCCAGCAAGGTATTATTATCTTGATAACTACTAACCGCACAATATAACAGATCATTTTTCTTATCGAGATAGAAATTGAGCTTTTCGTCTTGGATTTGAATTGTCTGAAGACCTGTATCTGATTTAAAAGTTTCCTTAGCAAAATTACCGATTGCAGTTAGAAATCCGCTTAAAAGTTGCTCATCAATGTCCGTATCTTTTTTAAAACGATATGAATAAATGCAAATGCCAGAATCGATGATATAAAGAGCATGAATCATACTTACAATGTATTTTTTAATTTTAAAAAATTGATCTCTCAATCGATAGATTCGAGGTTTTTTTCAATTAACGTAAACGTCTTGGATTTCCCACACTTTGGACATTTATTGCCCTTTAATAATTCTATCGTTTCGAATTCTTTATCAGGTCCTACTGTAATAACATGCTGACACAGCTTGCATTGATATTTCCGGATATATGGATGAGTTTCTCCTGTGTAGAACTTTTCAACGAATTGCTGAGAAGCAGAAATAGACGGACTAGTTTTTGATGTTGTCTTCAAATGGAACAATTGTGTAATATTTCCCAAAATTTCTGATCCTTCGTACTTATTAAAGGAAGGCGTGATTTCCATTACTGCGAGTCCCATTTCAATCAGAGCTTTCTGAATTTTTAAAGTTGTTTCTGATGAACGATGTGCGTAGGATAAAAAGATATTTTGCCCAAGATCGAGCTTTTTGTTCCTATTTAACATCGAAATAGCACGCGATAAGAATAAAGTAAGTCCTGGTAACGAATATGGAGGATCGGTAATAATTGTATCAAATTTGTGTAATAATTCTTTGGGTACGGGATCTTTAAGATTATAATTAATACATCTTACTTCTAAGTTATGATTAGAGAATACGGTCTTTATTTCTTTTAATATTCTCTCGTCAATATCGATAACAGTAATTGATTTTGGTATCAATTTTGGTTCCTCTGGAAAAAATATCAGATACAACAAGCTTAATGCTACGGAAGTGAAGTCATCATCTCCAATAAATAACACCTCCTTTCCCTCAATGGCTCCAGTTTCATAAAAATAAAGTGTACGTTGAATCGATGTCTCCACTGTACCTTTTGACTGATCATAAACCGTATTTACTTGTGGACGACGTTCAAAAATCGGATTTAAATATTTAAATAGAATATCCATACGCGGACTAATTGCTATCGGTCTTCCTTTACATACGGGGCACTTTTCTATACCATAACCATAAAAACCAAAAAACTTCTCTATAAATTGCATTGAGCGATCCCAAAACTGCACTCCTTTTTCATTTCGTGTTAAGAAATCTTGTTTCACTAGTATATTAACTACTTTAGAGACGATTGGGATGGGTATTTTAGTCGTGCGCGATATATTCTTAATCGATACAGTTCCAGTTCTATAAATTGTCAACAATATATCTCTAATACCCGCTAATCCTTCTTCAATATCGATATGTTCCATTAGTTTCTCAAAAAATTCTGACATCATAATCAAATTCGGAAAAAGTAATTTTATTTAATCTAAGAAATTCTTATATAATTCTTTCAATCTTCGATAGAAAATAAAAATTTTGGAGAGATTTATATCTATATTCATTATAAAATTAATCATAAAATGAATACAAAATCTAAAACTTTAGAAATTTTCAATCAGAAAATTGTAAAATACAAGGATGCTTATTTTTATTCAATCCTTTGGTTCGCAATAACAATTCCAGTATATTATTTCCCAGTTATCCAGCAATATAATGTAATCTTTGCATTATATATTATTGCGGGAATAATCGTCGTTGCCTCGCATTTCACACTCAGCCCATTTATGGAAGGTAAGGTACGTGAAGCTTACGATCATGTATTAAAAAAGGTAAAAGATAGGTCTCTTATTGAGGGATATAAAGAAGACACTGAAGATTGGATAACTAAAATATTTCATAAAGACTACTCAATTATCAAAATAATGATTATATTTAGTATTGTGGCCATAATATCGGTTGCCTCAATTCTTATTACTAGTGAAATGAATATTGTGTCTGAATTTTTCCCTGATTTAGCTTATCTGGATCAAAAAGAGCTTTTCATTTTGCTAAGTACAAATGGATTGGGCATAATTAGTCTTTTAACACTAATCTATTCATATATTAGAATTAACATTATTTTATTTGGAACTTCAAACATCATTCATCATTTCACATTCTGGGAAATAGAGGAGCAAAAAGAGGGAGAGAATCAAAAAAATCCTTTGGGCGAACTTATCATTGTTAATATTTTTTTCTTTCTCTTGCAGACAGTACTACTA
>WJKO01000336.1 GCA_014729055.1 Promethearchaeota archaeon
CATCTGTAGTCTTCTCCTTGATCATGCATATATGGGAAATCTTATTTTTTTTCGTATATTTATTTTCTCTAGAATGCAAAAAGATGAACAAAAACGAGACAATGGTGAGAATCAGAAGACTAAGGATTTAGATCTCATAGGATATTGCGGTAATAATTGTTCAAAATGTAAGATCTATCAGATCACTGTAACTAACGACGAAAAGGAAAAAAAGAAATTTATAGAAGAAGCGGAGTTTTTTTCAAATAAAAAAATCAATCCCGATGAGATTTATTGTCTTGGTTGTCGTAATCCCCATTCCAAGCGAAGAAATTACTTAGATATCGAATGCCAAGTGCGGACTTGTGCGATGGAAAAAGAAGTATTTACATGTTATCACTGTCCACTTTTTTGTTGTACGAAGTTAGACATTTTTTTACAAGAATTCTCAACCAGTCCTGCAAAATCAGCGCGCAAAATCAAGAAAAAACTAAGTAAATTGGAAAATAATGAAGAAAGTATACAAAGATGGCTTAAAAAACAGAAGAAAGTCTAATTATATATGGAGTAACTCTTTTATGAACCAAAATAAAAAAAATATGACTGAAAACACTCAGCAAGGTTTCATTCCCGCTAAATCAGAAGCATTAAAAGCACTTTTTAATTTAGGACTTAATCGTCATATAATCAATCACGTATTAGCAGTATCAAGAAAAGCAACCTATATAGCCACATTGATATCATCGAGAACCATAGACTTAAGGTTGGTAAAGATTGGAGCATTATTGCATGATATTGGTAGATCTAAAACACATGAGCTGGATCATGCCATTGTAGGTGGTCAAATAATTAGAGAAGAACTAAATTGGTCCGATAAACTGGCAAGAATTGCAGAAACACACATTTTAGGGGGACTAAGTAAAGAAGAGGCTCTTAAAATTGGATTACCACCAAAAGACTATCTACCGAAAACTATTGAAGAAAAAATAGTGTGTTTATCAGATAAGTATTTCATTGGTAGTAATGAAGTAAGTATAGAAGGTAGATTTGAAAATTGGTTTAATCGGTATGGGCAAACTGAATTGTTATTAACAGCAAAAAAGAGAGTTGAGCAGTTAGAAACAGAAATTTATAGATTGATGTATTTATAATCATATTTTCTCTTTAACTTTAGTTTTTATGAGATTTAAGGCTCCGCCTGCTTCAATTATTTTCATTATAAATTCTGGTAATGGTTTAAACTTCAGAGTTGTTCTTTTTCTGGTATTTAGATCAATACAATTTATTATTCCATCACTTATATTGATTGTAATTTTGGTCATATTTCCAAAAATTTGAGTTGCATTCTTTAGTGTAATTGCGGGAATGCCTTGATTAATCAAATTTCTAAAATAAATCCTAGCGAATGATTCAGCTATAACCGCCGAGATTCCCAGTTCTTTAATAACAAAAACAGCTTCTTCTCTAGAGGAGCCACACCCAAAGTTTCTCCCCGCAACGATGATATCCCCGTTATCTACTTTTTTGCTAAAATCAGGATTTATTCCCTCAAATGCATGTTTTACAATAATATCTGGATCATTTTCGGTTAAATATTCACTTGGAACAATAAGATCTGTGTTAACATGATCTCCAAAGATCCATGCATGTTTAGGTTTTATGATATAATCGTCATTGCTCATCTTTCATCTTTCTTTTCAGTTTTTAATTATTTTTTTAATCGAAATAATGAGACGGGTCTGTAATCCTTCCTTCAATAACAGATGCTGCAACCGATGCTGGTGATGCTAAGTATATTTTTGATGTTTTAGCCCCCATTCTTCCTTGGAAATTTCTATTACTCGTGCTAATTGCAATCTCATCATCTCCCAGTACCCCCATGTGCCCTCCAATACACGGTCCACAAGTCGGAGGACCTACAGTGCATCCAGATTCTAAGAAAATCTCTATTAAACCTTCATATACTGCATTTAGATAGATGTCAGACGATGCGGGAATAACTATGCACCTTGTATTACTATGAACTTGTTTTCCTTTCAGAATTTTTGCAGCAATTCTTAAATCGTCTAGACTGCCGTTCGTGCAACTTCCTATAAAACCTTGATCTATTTCAATCTCACTAAGTTCGGCAGCAGGCTTTATATTATCTGGGCTATGTGGACATGCAATCATTGGTTGTACGTATCCAAGATTGTAATCCTTCTCTAATTCATAATTTGCATCCTTTTTAGGTAGAACAGCTCTAATATCACCGGTATCTCGATTTTGCAGATATTTATTACAATTTAACCAATTTTCAAGCACTTTATCATACTCGAATATTGCATTTTTTGCCCCCATCTCAACGCACATATTTGCAATGGTTATTCGAGAGGAAATACTTAAATTTAATAACCCTTCACCACCAAATTCCATCGCTTTATAAACTGCACCATCGGTCTTATAATCACCCAACATAGATAATATGAAGTCTTTAGAAAATGATCCACTGGGTAATTCACCAGAGATATTGATTCTATGGATCTTTGGAACTTTAAACCATAAATATCCCGTTGCAAAGAAATTACAGACATCTGTGGCACCTACACCGGTTGAAAAACAGTTAAATGCACCATAAGTGGTTGTATGACTATCAGAACCTATTGCAACCATTCCTGGAATAATATATCCTCTTTCTGGGATTACCGTATGGCATATTCCTTTATTTTCACCCAAGATATTCTGTTTATTAAAACAATATTTTTTAGCAAATTCATTAGCTTCTTGATGCATTCGTGCTGCGCGTACATCTGGGGACGGAACCCAATGGTCTAAGATATAGACAATTTTTTCTGGGGATTTAATATAATCCAATCCCAGTTTAGCATATTCTTTACTTATCCTCCCCCCCAACTGTTCATGAACCATACATAAATCTATTTCAGACTGAATAAATGTTCCTGGTTCAAGTAATTGATGAGAAATTTCTACATCGTTATCTTTTGCTTGATTGATTCGATGTTCTGTTAATATTTGTTGGGTCATGGACAAGAAAATTACCCTCCTCTGCGATTTTGATTTGTATAATGATAGTAAGATTTTCTAAATCTTTAATAATATGCTTGCCTAATATGCTTTGCCTCTCTGGGCTCTGGAAACTCCTTTCTTTTCAAGGATTCGTC
>WJKO01000337.1 GCA_014729055.1 Promethearchaeota archaeon
AATGTGTCGGCTCCATGTTTTCTTACACCCTTACTACCGACCACCGGGTAAGAGCGGTTTTATCGACTAAGTCGATTTAAACCTTAAAAAAATACTCCTCTCTCTCATGAGGGTACATTTGTCCAAGTTTATAATGAGAGTGATAAAGCAAAGGCCTTAAAACTTGTTTTATCGGAATTGGTAAATAATTATGAGAATGTATATGATTGTAAATTAGTCAATATATTAACTGAATCCAATGGGTTACGTGTTGCAGTAAAATTCTTTATGGACGAGTCTACTCCCATAAGACTTTCCCATCTTCTTTCTGAGATATTAGAAGCCCGTATGCTGGAATTCGATCCATCGATTGTTCAATGTACGATTCATGCGGAACCATATATCGATACATGACATTACTAATCTAAAAAAAATGATTTTCTACCTCACTTATTACTCTAAAAAAGATTTTTATTGCAACATTCTGATTAATCTTCATGAGTTCCCGCGATAACAACCGAAAAACATTGATTATCAAACGCCACCGCTACGTAACATTATTAACTGTGTTAGCATTTGTATTTTTATTTAGTATGGGGTTAATTTTTATTATCAGTTATATCTGGTTCCCGATGCTCGCAGGTGATCAAGACGATAAAGTGCAATATATAGCTTTAAGTATCACTGCTTATGCAATTTTAACGATCTTTCTCATTTGGATAATTAAGATGGGAAAAAAGGTGAGAATGAGTAAATCACCCTTGAAATCCCCAGAAATAAAGTTTATTAGTTTTTTAGGCGTTATAGCCTTGATTGGTGGGATTTTATTTGCATATTTTAGTGGATCCTTCTTTAGGGCAATTCATTTTGAAACGGGTCCGACCCTGACTTGGGCGACTGGACAAGATCCTAGCTCCGAGGTCACAATCATGTGGAGAACAAATGCGAAAAGCGAATCTATTTTGGAATATGGGATGTCAGAAGATGATCTGAACACGCGGATAGAATTGACCGATAATGTCAACTGGCACCAAGTATTTCTGTCGGAATTGAACGCTGATACAACCTACTACTATCGAGTTCCAGGTTTTAGAGATGAAAAAATATATTCATTCGCCACCGCACCAGACTCAGCATCAAGCTTTACCGTATTATTATTTGCAGATC
The DNA here is from genome assembly GCA_014729055.1 of Promethearchaeota archaeon. Classification (GTDB taxonomy): domain Archaea; phylum Asgardarchaeota; class Lokiarchaeia; order Sigyniarchaeales; family Promethearchaeaceae; genus WJKO01. The sequence continues at coordinate 1,147 of WJKO01000337.1, forward strand.
CGAGGCAGAATTCAGGTCCTTGGGGAGATGTTACACAGCCCAATATACCAAAATATATGTCTCTAAAAATGGAAGAATGGGAAAGTCAAGGCAAAAAACACGCATTTACCTTAGTTGCGGGTGATATAGTAAATTATGCGGAGAATTGGATGATGTGGCAAAGTTGGTTTAATGACATCTCCATACTAAGTGGATTATCTACAGGGGCAGTGTTAGTCGATGCGTGCGGAAATCATGAAAAAAGTCTTGGATTAGATTTCGAGGGCGAAATATTCTCCAATTACTATCCGCTGGATCCAATGCCGCATGATTTATATTATTTCTCGTTTAATTATAGCCAATTACATGTCTGTGTCTTGGATCCATGGAATTATACAATCGCACCCGATTATAGTTACGATGGATTCGGACCAGAACAAGCCGCATGGTTGCAGTCAGATCTGGCAAATTGTTCGTCTATGGATTATAAAATAGTAGTCATGCATCCGCCCCCATTCTCGGATTCAGAATGGAAGGAAGGATTCCTTGTATTAAAACAAGCCGTGCAGGATTATAATGTGGATGCACTTTTTTACGGACATGATCATGATTATTACTCAAAGAAAATAGACAATACCTACTATAATCTCATCGGTGTGGGCGGAAATATCGATAATAGAGGTGTTGATAGTGGGTTCGTTTCGATTGATGTAACTCCCAGCAGCATGACTATTAATATGCATTGGATTAATGGGACATCAGTAGAACTGGGCGTAATTACGCCATGATTGTAATATATTCTTCAATCATCTCCTTATGAAATAGCAGCGTGTCAATTTCATATTGGAGATTATTCGATATCTTAAAATTAATTTATAGGAAACACCAACTTAATTATCATGAAAGCCGGATTTTCATCAAAAATTATCACCCCCGATTTACAAGACCGAGATGAACCGCTTCGCCTCGGAGGATTTCTTCCCCGCGAATATTGCACGGGGGTTCATGACGATCTTTACATTCGAGGTGTCTATATTGAGGGCAATGTTGATGATCTCTCTACTCATATTCTCATGCTCGTTGGCGATGTTATTGCAATTGATAAAAACTTAGCAATATTTGTCAAACGGCAAATTTCGCAACAAATTCCGATACAACCCAGAAATATAATGATCTCTGCAACACATACACACCATGGGCCGGACTACAAGGGGGCATTCTTGGTGGGAGGTGGTCTATCAAATATCCAAGGATTTCTCTTTCCCCGTCCGCAAACCGAAGAATTAATCCGATTCGGTAAAAAAATCATACAATGCGCTGTTGAAGCTTATAATAATCGGTTAAATGTATGTATGGCCGTGAATCAAGTTAATATAGATGAAACGGAACGAGTAATGATCAACCGTCGTGCCCCGTTTGATTATAATAAAGCTAAATATCCGGTTACTGTTATTAAATTCTGCCGTGCTCATCAATCAGGCGAACAAGGAAGTGCGAAAAGGGTTGTGGGGGCGATAGTAAATTACGCAATGCACGGAACTGTATTGCCACGCTATAATACTTTAATTACGGCAGACTATGTGGGCTATGTAATTAAGTATTTGGAAAACAAGTACCCCGAACGCAAGGGTAATTTTATATATTTTAACGGACCATGCGGGGAAATCAATCCATTAACACGTGAATTGCAAATAAAGATGAAACTGGCAAAGGGTTCAATAGAATATCTCTCCAATGATGACATTTATGATCAGCGCGGTACATGGGAGGACGCCAAACGTATTGGAGAAACTATTGGCAAGACGGCATTCAATGCAATGACTTCTATTGATGAAACCGATTGTAAAGAATACAATAAGAAAAAGAATGTTTCAATGCGTGAAAAAATCATAAGAATACCTTTGACCGACTATAATTTCGGGACTGGTTTATCGGAAAACCTAAATCGGCTTCTTTTCAAGTTGAAGAAGAAAATGTTTATATTCTTGGCTAAGATCGGGATATTGAAAAGTAGCGTCTTGATAAGTGTAGAAAATCTTCCCGACGGATATGTTGAGGCGTATTTACAAGCCATTACAATTGGAGAATTGAACATATATACCATTCCGGGGGAATTTTTCTTGAAACTGGGTCAGGAAATTATGGAATACTCTAACCATAGATTTCCTGATAAGAAAAGTTGTCTTATTGAATTGGCGAATAATTCGGTCGGCTATTTATATACGGTGGAAGCCTTTGTAGAAGGTGGATATGAGTCTGGTTTCTCGTTAACACCATTGGGTGGGAGATATCTAACCATGAAATTCAAGCAATTTATTAAGGAATTGGATGAATAATCTTACTCTGCTTAGACTTTGTCTATATATTTATTTACTCAAAATCATATTTATTTAACCAGAAAGTGCATGACTTATGTCTCTAAAATTTGAAAAAAGCAAGTATAAAAATGACTTTGTGTCCAAGATCGTGGTCATTGGTGATGCTGCGGTAGGGAAAACTTCACTCATTAGTAAATATACTCAAGGAACTTTCAATCAAAATTATATTAAAACAATAGGCGCCCAGTTTTCAAGATATGATAAGGAAGTACAATTTGAGGAAGGATTAATAATCTATCGTTTGCTTTTCTGGGACATTGCGGGTCAAGATGATTTTAGATTTATGCGTCCGACGTTTTACAATGGAGCAAATGGCTGTATTGTTGTTTATGACTTAACGCGAGAAGAAACCTTAGAAGATGTAATTGTATGGTACACCGAGCTGACGGAATTCTGTGGAGATATACCGGCGGTCTTATTCGGTAATAAGGTTGATTTACTTAAAGATCCGAAGGATTATGACGACTCAAGGGTGAATGAAATAATCAAGAATTCGGGTATTTCTGATTTTTACATGACAAGTGCAAAAACTGGTGCGCATTTAATTGAGGCATTCAATTCAATCATCGATATTTTATTGCATGAAATGATTGAAGATTGAATGAATGATGAGAATAGAACTGATAATTAGAAAAATCTATGAGGGTTTTTCCGATAAAAGAAATGAACTGTAAATGTACAGTTAATTTCGGCAAAACGATAATTCTTCTCTTTACATTAGTACCGGGGATTAATTGTATCTTGTATAATCTTTGTCTAATTTATTTGCTTTCTCAAAATATTCTTGTGCTTTCTCATCATCATTAATCTTGTGATAGACTTTTCCGATATTTTCTAATTGCAGTGCCATGTTTTTTATATCATTGAATTCTTCATAAATATCATAGGCTTGTTGATAATATTCTAAAGCAATATCTGGTTGTTTATTCCTTATTGTATGTTCACTGCCAATCTCTTCCGCAATTTCGATGCGTTTTTCGTGACATAAATCAATTGATTCTTTTTGGTCAAACAATTCAAACACTTTTTCAGCATCCTTGAAGTACTTGATTGATTCCAGATATTTACGTGATTTTTTAGAAACACTAGCGAGTTGAAAGAGGATATCTCCCATTAGTTCTTTATTTGTTGTTTTCTGATTATATTTCAGGGCTTCTTTGTAACATTGAATCGCTTTTTGTCTACGCTCACTATCTTGCTTAATTATTTCCCCGAATTCAAAGAAACACTTGGCAATATGTCCATTATTATGTAGGAAAAAGGCGTTCTGTAATGCTTCCTTAAGTATTTCCATGCTAACTCGTATTTTACCCAAATATATTAAACTTTCAGTGCGTCCATCGATATCACCTAAATCTTTTTCAATTTCAAGTGCTCTTTCATAACATTCTCTGGCCTTATCAAGGTTCTGCATTTTAATGTTGATCAAGCCCATTTGATGTAGGATCTGGGATGAAAGGTATAGATCGTCGATATTTTTGACGTGTTTTAGTAATTCATAATAAATATCAAGTGATTCTTCGTATTTAAGCTGGATCCGCATAAGATTACCAATTTTTAGATTAGCGATTATCCACATTCTAGAGTGGTTTTCTGATTTTAGAATCGCCATTTTATAATACTTTTCCGCGTCCTGAAGAGCACCTGCTTGTATTGACTGATCTCCCAAAACGACAGCAAAATAACTAAGTGCCTCGTTATTTGACTCTTTTTCGGCGAGATTTATTCCTCTTTTTGCTATTTCCACTAGATGTTCGGAATTTCCCAATTCTAAGTGGACGCTATAAGCAAATCTTAATTTATCGATCAAATTCGGGTGAAAATTATTTTTCAGCCATATTGAGAGTTCTTCCTTCCTTTTTTCCATTCTATTTCCTGGATCCTTGTCAGTATCCAAGTTAATATCGGCAGAAATTTCTGATTGATTTTCTGACTTGAGTTTTTTCACTTTCTCTCTAAATAAGCTCTCAATAATTACCTTGGTATCTCCTTTTAAAAGATATAAATCAAATTTAGCGTTTGTAATAAAATCTTTTAGTATGGTCGGAATTCTCCTTGTATCTTTAAGATAAATCCAATTTACCTTTATAATTTCTATCGCGATTCCCATTTCTTCATGATGTTCAATCCAAATAAGACGGTTTATCCCCTTCAATCTATGCAACATAGGACCGATATCGAATTCGTCGGTACCAGAATAACCCAATACGATTAATGTCCTATTATCGATTACTTTGGCAAATGCGTCTTTTTTATAAGGAACAAGGTCAAATGCTTTGGTCTCCGATTGATTTTTGCTTAATCCTTCTAAAGTGGTAACCAATGTCTCCGTCGTGTCTTCTTTTGTTATTATGTTCTTTTTTGAGCCATGTAACTTGAACACAGGATATAATTTTGAATGATTTTCTGATGATTTCAACGATTCATAATAGTGTTCGTATTTCTTATAATCTTTTTTCGTTATAATCGGCATAATTTGGTTACATTCTTCATCTTTCAACAAATTAATCAAGGCGTTTTCTATGAGATAATCAAAATTCGTCGTGACTACATTATGCCCATGCATTATAAGATAACCCAGTAAATAATGATAGATATTAGGTTTTTCAACGCTTTCAAAGTAATTCAAGACGTCAAGGTGTGGATCAAAGATCTCTTGAACCCAACTGACGACTACTTCATATCTGAGTGTATCTAATGATTCTATCCCATCGAACTCATTTTCTGGGGCAAAAAAATGGATTAATTGGTTTGTTATCTGCTTTGCAGAATCAAGTGAAGTAGGGGGTTCAATAGAAATACCAGCACCCGTCAAAAAAATGAACTGATCATTCTTACTTATCAATGAAGTCGGTGATGCATCTAAGCTTTCAAACAGCTCTATACCATAATAATGTTTTTCCAATTTATTTACCATGTTTTGGTATAAATCGATTTCATAGAGGCTCTTATTCACTCTCTTGGCTCTCTCTTTAATTGCAAAGTAAATATTAACAAAGATTTTAAACCATTCTCTTTCATCAGTTAATGCAACTCTAAGATGTTGATCATTTGGAGATAACGAGCCAACCAATGTTTTCTCTTCGTTAGTAATGGCATCTGGTAACTCTTTGCTGTAGCATATAAGGAGCAACGCAAGATCCGTGGTACTATCTTTTACTTCTTGTATAATTTGCTGGAGGTTCCTGGCAGATTCTGGGCTTTGCAAATCATAAAAGATAAGGGCAATTACACCACCAACGTACATTTTGGGACGCAAGCTTTTAAAACGAGATGCGGAACTGAAATCCCACACGCTGATCTTATATCTATTTTTGTAAATGTAAAATTTTGCGGTAAAAGGATTTACACCTACTGCCATCTTGTAAGAACGACCTTTAAGAGTATTAGCATTCCAATAGCTTGTGACACGTTCCCAGAGTTCATCATTCATACCATGACAAATAACCTTATTTAGAATCTTTTTACTCTTATTTTTACCGATCAATTCATTTATGATTTTTATACCACTCATGATTATATATCAGCGTGTCCCGATATAAACATTTATTCCTCATAGGACTGAGAGTTAAGAGATATAACCCCAATGATGAATTATTGATTATATATTTGATTCATTTAAAGATGAAGGTTTTGTTAGAATCGTATGTAAATAATCCGCTTTTTTTAAAAAAATATAAATGAAGATAAAATCATAATTCATACAAGTTTATGTTTATAATCCGCCTCAATATTGAGGAACTTATCAAAACATATTAGGATATGATTAATAACTAAGGATATGATTATAAAATGAGAATAAATTTTGGAAACGTTCAAGGTAATCAAATTATTAAACGTATTGCATTAATAGGGCTATTAATGGTTTTATTTTGTTTTTCGGGCGACTTTTTTTTCCTTAATGATAAAAAGGAAGACGGAATTATAATCGACCAAATAATCTATAATAGTCCAGAATCTTCAGATCAATGGTATCTTGATGCTAAAACTGGTTATTTCAATACAGAGATTGGTGTTCAGAAGTCTTGGCTCGATATGGTAAAGATTGGAAATCATTTCATTATGGTTGGGGCAACGGATAAAAATGGTCCATTTAATATAAATCTCTATGGTCGATATGATCTCTCCTCGGATTGGAGTTCTATTATTGACATTGAATCTGCGACTGAAGAATATGGGTCTGATATTGCAAACGATTCTGATGGGTATCTATATCTGACAGGATATGCGAATCGTGAGAATTCTAGTTATACCGATGATGCATTTATAATGCAGGTAGATAACGAAACACACAATGCTAATTGGGTCAATTTCTATAATGGCAGTGTTGTTGCATATAATGAAGATGGTATGACTCTTTCAAATAATATTGAAATTAATGTTGAACGACCATTTTCGATCATGACAATTATTTACATAATAATTGGCGCAATCGCCATTGGAGCAGGATTTTTTGTTATCAAATCTCGTTCAAAACGCACACCAGATATTGAATTGACATTAGAAGAATCGACTACGTCTGAAGATGTTAAACAGCAAGAGGAATTAGATGTGAAAGAACCTAGAGGATCCGAAGCCGAGCAAACGGAAGAATCAGATATTGATGAAAGTGAAACTGAAGTTGATGAAAGTGAAACTGGAGTTGATGAAAGTGAAACTGGAGTTGATGAAAGTGAAACTGAAGTTGATGAAAGTGAAACTGGAGTTGATGAAACTAATGTTGAATCAGATATCGACTCGGAATTTAAAAATAATAGTTCTTAAACCTTTTTTTCTCTCTGATTTACTTTTTTATTGACATTTCGATTTTAAAAAATAAAAATTTTTAAATTAAAATCGTGATTAGTCTCGGGGTGATCCACATTCAGGACAGAACTTTTGAGTTGAATTCAGTTTCGTTCCGCATTTACCACAGAAATAAGGTTGATCTTGGGTTTTTGGTTGTTGTGGTTGTTGTGGAGCTGTGGGTGCCATTGCTGTTTTCAATGTGATCTTAAATCCAGATCCAGAAGTGGACTTGGATCCTACACTTCCTCCACCTTTTTCTTTCTTACTCTTATATGCGAGTATCAGTCCGCTCCAAATTGCACAAAAAATACCACTCCAATATCCTGATTGCCATACAACCGCAGAAAAGATTGCAATGCCAATCCCGAATATAATACCCACAATCCCCGTTCCACGAGCCCAAGTGTCCGATGGAACATTATATTTCGAATACTTGAATCGGAGTAAAGTATAGGGGATTCCAGCGGCTATAAACAAGTATACGAATGATAGGAGAATTCCCATACCTATCTCACCAAAGATCTTTCCTGCCGAACTATATCCTGCATTGTCGTAGATGTTATTCTCGCCGCATTCTTCAATTACCACGTTTTTCTCACCAGCTCCCGTGAAATCGTTATTACCGACATCATTTCCCGAACTATAACTCATGTAAAAATTATACCATGTATTGCCTGTTATAATATTATCAACTATTTCATTGTTATTACTATATTGGACTTTTAAGCCCGTTCCATCGTTATCAGTTATCGTATTTCCAGAAATTTCATTTTGATCGCTATCATATATTGACATAGCCGTACCTCCATTTCCCGTGATCTCTAACCCTTGAATGGTACATAAAGTAGAGTTGTCCATCGAAAGTCCGCCACGATATTCTGAATTAATGAGTGTTGAATCGTTGACAGAGCAACTATGTGAATCGACTATGTTGATGATATACCAGTCGCACATTGAATTACTAATGTCTGTTATCTCGATATTATCGCATTCCGTGAGCAGAATACCTTCATCCACAGAAGAAAATGTACAGCTTCTAATTTTAACATTAGAACAGTTAGTCAGCCTTATTCCTTGTTGACTTGAACCACCTCCGTAATGCCAGGTATCGGACAATGTGCATTCTTCAATTATAAGATACCGATCAGTATTTTTAATTTTAATACATGATATCCCATCTGAAGAGGAGCTGATTTCTAGATTATCAATAACGTGAGCAGTACTCCAAGACAATCCGTTGGTTGAGTCTCCCTCATTTGTAATAAATGTATCCAAAGCGCTGTTGCCGTCTATGTCAATTTTAGAATGGTATACTGCTGCCTCGGGATTATTATTAATCTTACCGGTTATATATCCGGTGTTAACTGAAGAGACAATTATTACCAAGAGAACAAAACTTAGTGTTAGTAAGAATGAAGAGATTGCGGTCAACGCTTTCTTTTTCCTATCAGTTTTCATTTTTTCTTCACTATCTAGAATTTTGTATTTTTTCTAAAGTTGCTAAATATGATTTCTCTGTATTTTTTTATAAAATTTTGCAATTGCAGTGATTGAGAAGAAGAATTTAGTTTTTTATTATAATTGGATTGCTTTTTGTATTAATAAAAAAAACAAAGAATTTTAATAAAAAAAATCTAAAGATAATTAATGGGTGTTTCAAGGACAAAATCTCGGAATAATCGAATACCACTCAAGAAAATACTGATTGTCATAATCTTCATTCTCCCAATGCTTGTTATATCTTATTTATTAGGTTCGGCTTTTGCATACCTTGGTGCATTGAACAATTACTTCGTGAATGAGATTGAGGTAGATACTAATGAGTTTATAGCACCTAACGCCGATTTTATGGCTTCCGCTGCTGAGAATTGGAGCCGTATAAATCAATTATATTGTTTTCCGCAAAACTTGACTGGAGATGGCTGGGATTATTATCCTCCGACTTCTGCAAGCTATAAAATAAATCCAATTACGCAAGGGATTCACAATGAATCCGAACTTATTAGTAGCTGCGACATTTTTGACCCTAATGACCCACTGAATGAATTAAACTCATATGGGGATACAGGTCACGCAACAGCCTATAGCGCCCTGGGATTAATTGGGGAAGCATTGAAATATGCTGTTTATATGCGGGACGATAATCTTGCGAAAGCTCAAGAACAAGAGCAATTTTTATCAAAATTGGTGAAGGCATTCAGTTTATTAAGTGATATTGATCCCGAAGGTCGGATGGCTCGGTATGTTCTACCTGATACGCCTAAGGCCCGTAACGCATTTAAATGGTTTACTTATGCCCAAGATGATACAGGCACGCACCTTGTATACAATTACACTTATAAAGCACAAAATGGTAAAGAGTATACTTATTGGATGGAAACGGGAACTTCTGTTGACCTTTATATTTGTGTTCTCTTCGGGCTGGCAATGACGTATCGATTCGTAAACAATGCAACTATTCGGTCGATTATACGGAACAGCGTTGATAGAATGCTTTCGTTTTTTGAGAATTCGGGATGGAAATTCATTGACCTTGATGGAAAAACACATGTTATGGGCTCAGAAGCGGTTAATACAAAACCATTAGCAGATACAAGTTATTGTTTGGCATTTCTCTTGGTAGGAAAAACCGTTCATCCCGAACGTTGGGAACAAATTTACGAGGATTATGCCATTAATAAGTTGTATGCAAAGAAAGTGGGGAAACAATCTGCTTTAGGTGTACATTCTATGTTTAGCTGGGCTGAAGGATACTTTAATATTGATCTTATGATGACTATTGCTGCGTGTTTGACTACATTGGAAACTAATCCGAGTTTGGAAAGATATTATCGCCGATATTTGAATACCGTTTATAATATTGTTCGAAAACACAGGAATGCTTGGTTTGACACGGTGTATGCCCTTGGTATGTCAGAGTTAAGTTATCATGAATATGAATCGTATATTAAACCACCTAGAACGACATTAGATTCCGATGTATATAATTATATTGAGGCCGATACAGCGGATTGTATGATGCGTTGTGCTCACAAAAAGAAGACGGGTAGAAGATTTATGAACCCAATCTGTAATGACTCATATAACGAATATACCTATCTTTCACCGATACCAGGTGTGAAATATCCTGACATTCAATATTTCAATTGGACCGACCTAATTGACCTTGGCAATCCTGTTATGAAATTATTGAGCGAATTATATTGTCCCGAAAGTGCTTGGACTCATAGTGACGGCATTTGGGATCGACCGATACCCGCAGATTGGAGGCGTACCACTATGATGATGTGGGAATATTCTCCATTTGATACAATATTAAATACGGGTTATAGGGGTGTTCAACAGATGCCGAATGGTGACTTTATTGCACCTTATTGGATTGCACGTTACCTAAACTTTACTGGATTTAACGCCTAAAGTCGTAATTAGGTTCATAGAAATCAAAAATCAAGCACTTCTTCTATATTCTTTATTGTTTTTTTTACAGCAGCAAAAATTAAGTCCAATCGAGCATCTTCTTCTATAAACATTGAGAGATAAGCTTCATCGCCACATTCAAAAACCATTATTTTACCGTCATTATTTTGAATTAAGACGAAATCCATGTAACTTTTCTTTCCCTCTAAAGAAAGTCGCTCAGCAGTCTTATAAAGGATAGCAGATAACGCGGATATGTGTAGTGAATTATGGTCTTCATTAATCAGTTCAAAGATTGGTAAACCTTCCTTTGCTAGTATCATCACTGAACTAATTCCTTTCACTTCGCGGATTAACGTTTTTAATAAATACTTTAATTGTTCCTCCTCAGACATCTCTAACTACCTTAATTTTCTTTGTTTTATTTTTTATTAGTTATATTATTCCCTTCTCTTGGAATATTTTTAATATGAGTTTTTGCATTGTTAATAGAATATTTTTACCTGTTTTAGCAGAAACAACTAAATGGTCTATAAAATCCATGGAATCAGCGGATTCAAATTCCAGATACTCTTCCACAGACGTTTTATCCATTATGCTTTTTTCTAAGTCTGATTTCGCGCCCACTAATATGAATGGAAGATTAGCATTATAAGTGCGAGCTATTTTAACAAAGTCTGGAATATCAGTAATGGTCGGCCATCGTGTTCTATCATATAAGATAACTGCTCCACTGGCGCCCTCGATATATAAAGGCAAGGCAAATTGCCACCGGTCTTCACCTGCAAAATCATAAATAAGAGTAGTCACCTCCCTTCCCTCAACGGTAAGATTATATGTAAAAATTTCAACGCCTATTGTTAGCCTTGTCAAATAATTAAACTCTCCGTATACTAATCTATGTAGAAATGTTGTAGATCCTGCTCCTCCTCGCGAGAAAAACAGAATTTTAAAAAGATATTTTTCATGACCGAATTCACGTGAACGGGCAGACGATTCTGACTTCTTTATGTTTTTCTCGATTCTGTTTAATTCGTCTGACCAGCCCTTATCTTTTGCAAACTCTTGAATTCTACTCAATTCTCTTATTGCAGCATCCCATAGTTTGTTTGTCATTAAATTTTCAGCATTGTTAAGATTGCTAAGAAATCTTCCATATTCTGCCTTGGTTTTAATTTCTTTCATTTCACTTAGCAAATCTTCTAAGTCTTTACTATTATATTTGGCAACATATTTTTCGGTGTTTTGAAGAACTTTGTCCCATTTTTTTGCGTCTAAGTCTTTCTTGAGTTCTACTAATTGTTCTCTGAATAGTTTTTCTTCTGCTTGCTTGATCAAAGGTTCAATTTGAACCATTTTTTCTGTTTTTCCTTCCGTTATTGCAAAATTTCTGAGATCATGGAGTGTATAGCATGCTTTTTCCCACATCTTATTATTCATATATTGTTCTGCTCTGTCTATGCTTGAGGCAAATTTTTGGTTCTTACATTCATTTAATAAATCAGCGGCATCTTGAAAAAATTGGTCACTTAGATCGTTTATTTGAATATGTTCAATTACTTTTTCCCATTTTCTAATAGATATATTCCATTCTTGGTCTTTCATGTATCGTAGAGCATCAGTTTTGTGTTTGTAGTATTCGATTTCTGCCTTTTTTTTGAATAATTCTTTTATTTTTGTATCTTCAATAAAACCAATCAATTCGTCCCATTTTTTAATAGCATCGTGATAAGATTCTTTTTCTAAATCTTTTTCTGCGGATTCCCGTATTTTATTGAATTTTTTTAATTCTTTTTGCTTACTTTTATCAATTTTTTCAATTATTTTGTTAATCTCATCAAGCTTTTCATCAAAATTATGTAATGTTGCGTTAAACTTAGCGTCTTCGATGATCATTTTGGCTAAATTCCATTCTTTCTGCTTTAGTTGTTCCTCGGCTTTTTCAATCCTGCTATTGATATCCCGTATTATTTGTATTGCGGCAATTTCTTCATTGCATTTTTCAATGTTTTCCTTTACCTCGATAGTATGCAATAACTCATTTTGGTTAATAAAATCCAAAATAGATTCCCATTTCTCCTTCGCTTGTTCCCACCTTTTATCTCCCATGAGATCTAAAGCATAAGCGGTGAGTTCGCGATATTCATTTTCCTTATTTAATATTTCTTCCGCATCAATAGCTTTCTTAAGATTATCTTCAATTACAAATAATCGTTTATTCCAGCCGTTTTGATTACAAAGTTCCTTTAATTTCTCATATAATGGAATAGCAGAAGACCATTGTCGATCATTGACAAGCGTATTCGCTTTCTTAAGAAGTGATTTGTATTGTTCTTCTTGTTCAATCACCGTAATTTGATTATTGCATAGTTCTATGTCTTTTTCTAACTCCTTGTTCCGGGATTCCCATTTTTGTTCATTCGAGACTTTAAATAACTCCTGCAGCCTCTTTTTGGCTTCATGCCACTCTTCTTTCTCGATTAATATCTTAGATTTTTCTCGCAGTTTTAGGTAGTTAACTTCTAATTCCACAAGCTTATCTCGCTCTTTTTCCGAATCGGCTTTAATATTGTATTCTCGAGAAATGAAACTTAGATTATCAATCAATTCGTCTCTGATAGTCTCGGCAATCTTATCTTCTAAATTAATAAGCTCGATTAAAAAATACTTTAAATCAATAGAAGAACCCGACCATACACCTTCCGATAATTCATTCCATTTTTCAGCATACGATTCATCTATATCCTTAAGTTCGTCACCTTCATGTTCGTCTAATAGTAATTCAAATGTAGCAAGATTTTTAGGTTCTGAAAAGTATGAATTAACTTGTCGTGGAATTATTTGAGCAATTTGATAGACTTTTTCTAATGGGGGCGAAGGGAAACCGTCCAAGAATTTGTAAACAAAAAGATAGGTTTTCTGGGGACTACCGCGTTTTAAATGAATTTTAATGTATTTTTCATCATATGATTCATTTATTAGGGTCTCCATTCTTTCGATCCATGCCTCCGTAGAACGCGGAGAAGTATCTGTTGGAATTGTTACGGGTGAATGTTGAAACTCCGCTCCTGATTTCTGATCTCTTGAGATACATCTCAGAATTAATGAATGGATCATTTTAATATTTCGTTCAAAATTATCTTCATCGAATTTATGTCTTAAATATCGTTTTAAGAGTGTTGGTATATATTCTACTTTTGTATAAACGGGAATTATGTATTTATTTTCACTGATAGCGGATTCCCATTCCATTTTCACGGGCTTAGATATAACGGAATTTTCAGAAATGAGAAAGATAAAAATATCACACTCGTCGATCTTGTCATTCATATATTTAATAATATTTATCCCACTATGCTCTTCCCAGTAGTAGACATTATCAATATCGTCGTAATTGTTTGTGAGCGCTTCAGAGAGATCTCTAACCCTAAAAAACTCCCTATCTTTTGTAGCGTAGCTCACAAAGCAAACTAATCCCATAATAATGCCTCATTAAATACATTCTATTTCATTAATTTCTATTAATTATTGAAGACTTTGATTTATTTTATCCATTTATCGCTTATTCTATTCTTATCTTTATTTCAATTAAACATAACTTAATTTATATTCAATAAATTTTAATTCCATTGAATTAATATAGCGGATAATATTTGATAATATTAACAAAATCAGTGATTAATTCATGTCTAAATCTCAAAAATCAGAAGTGAAAAAAATCGTCCCATGCTTGGATGTTAAGGATGGACGTGTTGTCAAAGGAATTAAATTTGTCAATTTGCGTGACGCCGGGGATCCGGTTGAATTTGCGCAGTTTTATGAAAACGAAGGCGCAGACGAGTTGGTATTTTTGGATATTACTGCCACTGTTGAGAAAAGAAAAACGGTAAAAGATCTAGTGCAACGTGTAGCTGATGCAATCTCAATTCCATTTTGTGTAGGTGGAGGAATCGCATCAATGGACGATGTTGCAGCAGTGTTGGATTCGGGAGCAGATAAAGTATCTCTTAATACGGCAGCAGTCAAAAACCCAAATCTTTTAGAACAGATTTCCGAAAAATATGGTTCAGAGCACTTAGTCTGTGCAATAGATGCAAGACGCGTTTATGTACCTGTTAAAAAAGCAGAGGCCTCTGGTCGAAAGTTTTTTTTTGAAAACGAAAACTCTAATGAAGCGTTTATGTATGATGTCTTGACTCATGGAGGGACAAAATCCGCAGGATTAGATGCCATAGATTGGGCGGTTAAAGTTAAAGAGTTAGGTGTCGGTGAAATCCTCCCAACGAGTAAAGATAAAGATGGTACAAAAGATGGATATGACTTGAAGCTTACTTCCGCAATTGCATATGAAACGAAACTCCCAGTAACTGCATCAGGCGGCGCTGGAACGATTGAACATATCTATGAAGCACTAACAAAAGGCAAGGCTACGAGTGCTTTAGCAGCTTCGATTTTTCACTTTCGTGAGGTTTCAATTAAGGAAGTAAAGAAATATTGCTCAGATAAAGGTCTTAACATGATTCTTCAGTAGTCTGTCATCTATTGTTTAAGTGAAAATTATTGTAAAGACCACTGTTAAAAGTCCTGCGACAATTAACGGTAACGAGTATTTCCATATATTGTCTTTTGCAATCTTGGCAAGATATAATCCCAAGAGATAAAGAGTTAACACCGAAATTACAAACGATATAATGAACATTGTCACCAATGATAAAGATTCAAATAAGAAAGGCAGTAAGATAACAATTCCTCCAAGAAAAGGCGCAAAACCGTTGATGGCTGAAGCTAGGTTTGTTGCAAATGATTCGGCTTTTTCAAGTAATGTTTTTTCTGATTTTTTACTTTTACTTTTATCGCGATTAATTGACATGTTCTTCTCAATATTGATGATCTCTGCTTTCCGTTCTGCCCTCTCTGTAAGATATCCGCCAGTGATACCTGAGATCCCAATTGCAACCGATACAGACAAAGAGGGGATCAAAACATCTAAAAAAACAACAGGTAATCCTTGTAACATAACCACGAAATATCCAATTAACACGCCCAATACGGTAAGAACTCCGTCAAAGAAGTTCATGACGAAATACCGACGGGCAATTTCCATATAATTTGTCATTTCATCGTATAAACTTAGCCGTTCACGCAATCTATTTATTTTTTTATCTATTTTCAATTCAACTATTTACCTCCTAAATAACAGTGGTATAATTGCAGTGAGAAAACCCGCAAGTACCATCATTAATCCATATTTTATTTTTCCTTCTTGAGAGACCTTTCCTAAAAAGTAACCCAAGGTGAACAGAATTACGAATTCAATTAAGAATGATATAATAAATACTGTCATATTGATCACGCCAAAGAAGAATGGTATTAATCCGAAGATTGAACCTATCGCCGGTGAGATACCTTCGGTAACTGCTAAAATAAAGTTTGAAAACTTTTCTGCATCTTCAATTAGCGATTCGACCTCGTCCTCTTCGATGAATGGATATGGATATTCTAATGCTAACATTTTTAGTTTTTTATCCGAATTACGTAGTATTAAAGCTTGCTCTAATTCCGCTAAGTGTTCTTCTTCAGCGGGAGGCTGTGAAATTTGGGAATTTTTCTTATCCTCCTCTTTTTCTTCATGCTCATTGTTATCAGCGCCTTTAATCTCAACTCGTTCCATCAGCATTGCTTTATCTATCTCGATTTGGGATAATCGCGATTCTGCTTTTTCTGATACATATGCTCCAATGTAACCGGAAATTCCAATTGCAAAAGTGGTAGCAATACCTGTAATGGCAACTTGGCTAATGGAAACCTTTGATGGGTGATTTAAATATAAAATAAGAGTTCCAAGAATA
>WJKO01000338.1 GCA_014729055.1 Promethearchaeota archaeon
AAATAAGCCTCAAGTTTTCGAATAGAATCACAAGATTTTTTTTGTTCCTCAATAAATTTTCGCCCCTCTGGCATAACCTTCTCATAACTCCTCTTCAATTTTTGATCCAACCAATTAATTGCCTCTTCCCTACTCATACCATGTCTCTCAACTGCTAAAACAAATAATGAACGAATATTATTAAAATGCGACATAGCATCCGCACTTGCTAGTATTCTAGCTTCAACAGAATCTTTTTCTACAAAAACTGAAGAGCGATGAGACAATATGCATTGTCGGATAGCAGTGATTTTTTCATCCTCCATACCAGTACTACTTAATATTTCAGCTGCAAATCTTGCACCAAAAATATGATGATCCTCATAAAACCTATAATCTTTAACTGAGGCATAATCATGAAATAAAGCCGCAAGCTCTACAATTTCTTCATCAGCTCCAAGCTCTTTTGCCAATAATTTTGAAAAATGAATAACATCTAAAATATGATTCTTCCAAATATCAGGACCAAATTTATTGTTATCCGAAAAACATGCTTCTTTAACAAGTTCCATCAACTCTAAAATTTGCTTTTTCTCCATAAATTGATGATAATAATATCTTCTAATAAAATAGTAGATATTATTATACATGGATAAAAGACGTTTAGGTAGAACAGATTTAAAAGTTACATCAATCGGAGCAGGATGTTGGCCAATTGGCGGAGCATGTAGTAATCTTGAAATGGGAGCTGGTTGGGATGGAGTTAATCCCACAGAAGCTCTAAACGCTTTAGAATACGCATTTAAAAAGGGAGTAAACGTATTTGATACTGCAGACGTTTATGGGCTTGGAGAATCTGAAAAAATGTTAGGACACATATTAAAAAAATGCATAAAAGGAGGAATTGTAAAAAGATCAGACATAATATTATCCAGCAAAGTTGGGTATTTTGCAGTCGATGGCATTTACGGATTTGACCCTGAGTATATGGAACAACAACTGAAGCAAAGCCTAAAAAATCTTCAAACAGACTATATAGATATCTATTTCTTCCATCATCAAAATTTTGGTGCAAATGATGATTATCTTGAAGGAGCTTTAGAAACAATGAAAAAATTTCAAAGAGATGGAGTTATTAGATTCATTGGACTAAGAGGACCTCACAAATTTTCAGTTGATAGAAGAAAAAAAGTCGAATCACATAATGAAATGGATAAATTTATGAGACTGGTAGATTTTATTGACCCTGACGTAATCGGAGTAAGGTACAACATGATCAGCCCCTCCTATGATAAGAACCCCGAAAATAATATTTTTTCTTGGGCTGAAGAAACAGATCGTGGTGTAGTTACATATAAACCATTAGGGCAAGGATTATTATTAAAAAAACATGATCCTGATTCTCCTCCTAAATTTAGTAAAGATGACCACCGCTCAAGAAAAGCTTGGTTTAAATCAAAAGGCCTAGAAGAATTAAATTCAAGATTAAAAGTAATCGGAGAACATTTTCAGTGCAAACAAACTGCAGACTTTGTTCGGTTAGCACTAAGTTACTGTCTTGGAAGATCTAATCATCACTGCACACTTGTGGGATTTAAAACGCAACAACAATTATCAGATGCCATTCAAACCAAAATTACCCCCCTAACTCCAGAAGAAATGGATTATATTCGCGAAATATTCGAAGATATTCACTCAAGAATCGGAAAATTCATTAAATTTGCTGCATAGAGCTAATTATTAATTAAATTCCATTCTTTTGTATTCTCCCATCTATTTATTTCAATATCTAAATTACTTGAATCAACTTTAGGGAGCATAACTCTTATTTTTTCAAGCTCAACTTTAAAACTTACAACTAATTCTGAAAATAAACTATCCATCACCCTAAAAAACAATTCTTTCTGCTCAATTTCATTACTACATTTTTTCCATTCCTTCATGGCTTTTTCAACTAATTCAAAAATCGATGAAGATAGCTCCAAATTATTGATGAGACTAATATCAGCATTAATAATAGAGAGCATAATTCCTAATAAGCTATATGCAGCATCCTTCAAAGATTTCCTCAACTCCCTAACTTCATCTCTAACTAAAGGAGATGACACTTTTTCTACACTCTTCAAAAAGTAATCCAAAGCAAAATTTCTATCTATCCACATTTGACTACATCCACTCATCAAACCAATCCTGGCATCCAAATAGTCAACGTTCTTTCTTCCCATTGAAAGACAAACATCACCATCAAGATCTTGTTGCTCGGCCATCCTCAAATAATTAGACCCCAACAAACACTCCATTGAAACTAACATATACGATATTTGTCTATATAAAGGCTCTCCCAAAGAATTATGTGTAGCATAATCATTGTCTTGAATTTTATTAAACAATTCAGAGCCACGAACATCTGTATCCCTAAGTATCAAATCCCTGCGACCTTGAAACTTATATGTATCAATTAATTCAGACATATTCATTAATGGATCAAAAGTTATATAAGTAAATCTATAAGGAACACCCAATGAGGAAAGCATCCTAATACCTAATTCATTTTGCTTTCCTGTTGTTCTTTTGTTAAACCTATTCAAAACTGAATCAACACCAGATTCTATCCCAAATAACATTCTATCCATACCATTAGCTTTTAAAAAATCCCAAAGCTCCATTCTCTTTACATGCCAACCTGCATCTTTATCAGGATTATAAACCTGATCTATACGCGCACTGGATTCAAACGTAAACCCATATTCTGTTAGAGCATTACAAATATCCTTTATCCTCTGCTCAGTTAAATTATCTTCGTCTTTTCCAATAAATTCCTCATCTAACAAAAATATTTTTTTAGCAGTATTTGGATGTTCTTCAAAAACCCTAGCCACATGGGGCATAATCTTTACCAAAATTTCTGCTTCTCCACTATCCCAAGTCCCCTTATGAGCCCTTGGACAAAATGAACATGCATGGGTACAACCTCTACTTGTTTCAAACTGCATAACTCCCCTATATTTGAGAGTCCTATCCAACAAATCCAATTCAGGAACCACCTCACTCAAAGAATCACGAGATCTAACTCCAGTACTAACAATCTCCCCTTCTGAAAAATAACTCACATTATTAACCTCTTCTAGAGTTTTCTTATTTTGCCACATTTCAGCAATATCAACCATGGTTGTCTCTCCATGACCAT
>WJKO01000339.1 GCA_014729055.1 Promethearchaeota archaeon
CCATAATTCGTTGAATTTTTTCAGGGCAAAGTTGTAATCTTCGGGCCTCTGTAATTCCACATTGAATTCCAGATTATCCACCAGACCGGACTGAGTAAAATTGCTCGAACCGGTGATGACACGGCCGTTATCGCGGTCGCCTTCCTTAAAGGTCATGATATATAGTTTGGCGTGAATCTTCTGTGAAGGGTAAGCCCTGATTTCCAGTTTTCCCTTATTTATCCAGTCCATAAAGGTGTGAACGCCGTCTTCAACGTTTCTGTTGTCTTCGGAGTCGGCCATTTCGCTTTCGACAAGATTCTCAATCTCCTGTTTGGTTTCGGCGTGGGAAAAATCGAATGTCTGCTGGGATTGTTTATTGGCCTGCTCCATCATGTCAAACGTCTGTCTGTTTGTGCCGATACCGATCAGGATTCGTATTTTGTCCGTGTTCTCAAGCGCGGGATAGACGGCGTAAAAACCGCTGGAATAAAAGTAACCGACGAGACAATCAAAGAAAGAGGTATCCTTGATTAACGTTCTGAATCTCTCTTTGAGGCTTTGATTCTCTTCGTTTGTTATGAATGATAAATTATTGTTCATATTTTTTGTGTGCCTTTTATCTTGACGGTATAACGTTAAAGCTCACCAGCGCCGCTTGTCGGCGTCCGGTGCAGCGCCTTGTTATGCCATTTCATGCTAAATATACTTGTATGCATCAGTGGAAATGGACTTAGTTCTAGTCAGGGATTCTTTAAGGAGAGCCAAAGCAGATACATCGATGTCGTCAAAGCGGAAGTCAACCCATGTTTCAATTGTTACTTTTTGGGTCGTAGAGGGAACTGGCATTTGTGTCTGAGGATTTACAGGAACACCGCCAATCTTTACAGACTCAAATTTTACATTGGCTGGATTCCAATTAACCCGGTTTCCTCCTTGTGTTTGGACATCAACCCATTTGGTTTCAGTTCTTATTTGCTCTACAAGATCATTGTGCTTGTTCTCGTTGTTTACTTTGTTGAAATTCTTGAGCCATAAGTTCTTGTTATCTTGATAGGGCTGAACAGACTCCAGAATATCGTAGAGTTCATGGCAGTTATGGTTTAGGTCTGGATAAAATCTTTTCATTGTATTTGAAAAAGATTGTGCATCGTGCGTTATGGGAAAATACAATCTATTTCTTGGATTAGCATTTGGGCAATGCGTCTCAACAATATCCTTGGCGATATAGTCAAGTGCCGAACGCAGATGCCCGCAGAAAGACTGGATGTCCAATTTCAAGTTATCGTCAATGGATTTCTTGCTAAGAGAATTTTGATATTCTGATTCAATAGTTGGCAGCAGAGAATCGGCTCGATTGATCTGTGCCTCAGCGCTAGATCTTCTACTCATTGTTCCTCCTCTTCAGTAGGCATAACATAAGATTATACGCCTGTTAGATGTCATCGTTGTTCCAGAGGTCAACAACTACATCAATTTGTCCATTGTGCTGTTTTGCACCTCCAGATACGAGTTTCCACAGCGTGCGCTTGTCGTTTAGGAGATTCGCGTTAGCTCGAATCTGGCCAACGGCATTTACTGCGTAGCGTTTGTTGTCTGCAGAGTTGGTGTAGCTGCCCCTTGGAACTCCTTTGATTAGTCCGTCTTCAGCAAGCCCGAGGAAAGCACATTTCGGACAACCCTTGTCTCGGCTGGCCTTCTGAGTTGGAAACATCCTATGGGCGGCTTCCTTCCAGGCATCAACCGGACTTGCTCCCTTTCGCGCAGCTCGCGCTGCGTCTATTGCCACTTGACCATACTTGGACACGAAGCACCTCCTAAGGCGTATAACGTCCCGGATCACGCGCGGCTATAAGCCGTCGCGTGCATCCGGCTTGTTGGACGCGAACCAGTCATCCTTCTAGGTCGTTGATCACTGTCCTGAGTTCGAGGACTTCGAGAGGGCAATCCTTCCAGTCGTGTTCCCAGCATACGATAAGATCACACTGATGTGGATCATGACCATGTTGTTGGAAGTTACTGCTAACATACTCAAACTCAATGCGAACGCGCTGCCACCGATTCCTCTTCGAGTCCACGCGCCGCTTGGCTTCGCAATCGGGAAACGAGGGCTGTATCGCCTCAACGATGAAGCCGAGTTCGTAACTCACCATACCGAAAAGGTACACTACGCCCTGTTCGTTTATGGGCGCATGCGTCAGCCCTCGGAAACTGATTGGGGCTCCAAACACTGGACCGGACGCCTGGTGCCGCATTGGGGTTGGACTTGCCGTATTGGTTGAGTCTTGTGGCGGTGCAGGGATTTCATGACGAGATCTGGTGCTGATCAGGTCAAGGGATGGGGAATCTGGTGAATTCTCCTGCAACCATGCTCGATACCGTTTCAGAGTGCCCTGCGTTCCCCCAAAACGTTTGCGGATGGTGTCACCTGATATCCTGCTTCTGCTTTGAAACAGGTTCCAGCTCGGGAGCTTCCCGACCTCCGTCACTACACGGTGGTACTCGTTGAGCAGGTCGTCATCTTCCAGCATATAGCCCGATCCACCGGTCTTAAGGCCGGCTTCCGACAAGACGGCACTCCAGCCGCCCTCGGGGAACAGGGCATAAATCTGGTGCTTTGGGATGCCCGATTCTCTGACAAAATCGGGGACACGCAGAATCTCAACACCAAGGCGTTCAGCAAGCACCTTTGCTTCTGCAACGATACGCTCTCTTGTTATTTCAGTCATCTTGTCTTTGCGTCCAACATACATTATACAGCCGTTTCGGCTGTGTTAATGCCGCAACTATTTCTCTCTATAGAGTTATGCTGCCTGGCCCAGACTAATCTAACGAGTTGAAAATGAATAAACTTGTCCATCTTCATCCGATTCTTCCGTGATTGCAATGCATACCATCTTCCTGTCTAAACGGAGATTACCATAGAAAAAACCGATGCTCAAGTCATTTAAACCATTAATGAGCGAGACTGGAGCCGTATCAATAAAAATGTCATCGTCGAAAGTGTCTCACTTTTCACGATCAAAACCGGCTCATTTTTAAACGACCATTGACACCCCTCCTTATCGCGGTTCTGGTTTTGTTGGTAATACAAGTGATTCTGGAAATGGATATCCCCAGTTATCGAATGGATGCGGTAAAAATATCGAAGCGGCGGCTCAAGTCTTAAGGCCAGTCTCACATGGAGATTCAAACCTTACTAAAATACTCAAAATCATTGACGGGATTAGTGACGTCCTTGAACGGAAAAGCCGTAGAAAAAAGAGGAAAACCTAGGACAGGTTTAATATCAGAAAATAAAGCATTTAATCGCGTCTTCCACAGGGAAACAGATGAAATTCGCTTTCAGGGGAAAAAGGATTTTGAGTCCAGCGCGTCTTCCAATTTCGCCACTCCGGCAAGAATAAAAAGCAGGACTGCCTTTTATGGGTTGTTGATTATATCATATTGGTTAATTCTGTAACAAGCTTGGTTGTGGGATTGGGAATCTTAACATATTCACCTAGACAATGATTACTTGAATTATTTTATTTCGAGCAATAAAATAAACCTGAATGAAAAATCAATTAGGGGATTTAAATGAAAACTAAATTTTTTATAGTACTTATTGTGTTCCTGGTATTTGTTTGTTGTAATCAAAAGAAATTAGACGATGCCAGAGCTAATGAAATAATAAAAAATGCGTTTGAATTGAGCGAAGAAGATTCTATAGAAATATTGGGAATATCGGAGGAACCCAATGGTGTTTCAATTGTTAAATTCAAGCTCAATGGTGTCCAGATTTCTTCTAAAATGAGGAAATACGATAAGGGATGGCAGTTAGATGAAATCCAAAATGAATTTGGGATGTGGATTCCAGCTGACAATTTGACTAAATCCTTTGGCGAAGCAGAAAAACAAAAAAGTGCTTTGAAAGATATCATTATTATTACAACTGGGTTAGTAGATTATATTACTGATACTGGAATGACACCAAAGCAAAATGGAGCTATTGACAAAAATAGTGAATTTTATGAAGCCCTTGTTCCTTTTTATCTAAAAGAGCTTCCAATCAAAGATCCTTGGGGAAATAACTATCTTGTATATTGTGGGCTTGCATGCAAAGGAAATTATGGAATTCCTGAATCCTTTTTGAGTAGTGATGACTTTCTCGTAATCTCTTATGGCAGCGATGGCACGCGAGATTCTTGGAAATATGATAGTACAAATCCTAAAAACGGATTGTTTTCAGTTAACTCAGAAAATGATTTTTCCAATGACCTAATAAATTGGAGTGGTTCGTGGATTAGAGCACCTAGAAGTACAACCCAATAATTTTTATCAGAAAATCAAAGATACATATTTGTTAAATTAACCGCAAGGAAAAGGAATTAAGCCTCAATTTAAAGACAACAAAGCAATCAAAAACCAAAATCCAACTGATCCTTATTGGTTAATTTTAAATTTCTTTTATAAAAAAACATGGCAGGGCGCGGCTCAGAATAAATTTCTTTTACCTCAAGAGCTTTTCTCGGAAAAAAATTTAATATGTATCTTTTGTAGTAATCGCTTCGCCAATTATACTGGTTACTAGTGATTTCCCGGACTAAAGGCAGCATCAGATCCGCAAGCTCAACAAAGCATTCCTTTTTGCTTGAACAATCAAGGACCTGACCGATGGAGCCTATTATACAATCAATAAATTGGATGCATTGCGACTCGGAGGAATAAGCATCTTCCTTTTCATGATTGGAACTGATCTGAGTTACCCTAGAAGTGTCAATATGAATGTTTTTAACTTTTCTTTTTTTTATTTTGTATATGGGATGATGAGGAAAGGGGTCCTCTCCAGGCCTATCGCTGGCGTGCGAAAATATCTCTGAAACAGTTACTTTATCTTGATTCTTGAAGAAAAATCTCAGCATTGAAAACAAAGCCATTTCGAAAAAACGGTTATATATCCTGAAGTCTTTTTGAGATCTTTTGTCTTTAGAGTCCCCAAAAACGTCATAATTAATATTTTGACAACATACACCGAAAAAGTATAAGTACCCCGCATTATAATATTTATTTCTAAAGTATTTTATCCACTCTCTGGCAAGCTTGATTTTATTACTGTATTTCTCTTCGGTTATTTTACAGAAATGGAGTTCCCTATAATATTTTGCGGAATCTCTGCATAGATTTAGTCCTTGCAAAACATCTTTAAAATTTTCAACCGGAATAGCAAGAAGTCCATGATAGAGCCATTCTTTCCCATACCTTCTCTCATCATGAAAAACAAGAATTGATTCCATTCTTTTAGTTGCTGGTTTTCCAAAAAGATCTTTTTTCATTTTCTAGTTCAGTGATAAATATACAAATCGTTTATAAAGATATCAATCTTTTCTCGATGTGAATATTTTGATATTTATGATTTTTGATCCGGAATACTTTAAGATTTCAGTATGCATTTTTAATAATCGCAAAGTATAAATCCTTGACTCGCATCTCCCATAATGATAATTATTTTCTTAGATGATGGAAACAATTAAGAATAATTAATATTATTCCTGAAAGAGGTATTTTATGAGCAAGAATC
>WJKO01000340.1 GCA_014729055.1 Promethearchaeota archaeon
ATAAATCATCCTGTATCTGGTGCTGCTGTAATAAATTTAATTGTAAAAGGTGGTATTGTCTATATGATTACTGACGAAAACAAGTTCCGAACATATAGTATCAATAGCGATAACTCGGTTACTCTCTTGGATCAAGCAGACCTCTTATCTACACCCGCTGGAATTGATCTTTTTGGAGACTATGCCTATATCGCGGGTATGCCATATGGTTTAGAGGTTATTAAGATCACGGACCATTCTAATATTGAATACGTGGCGCATGGAGGTGGCATTATTAACGCATACGATGTGGCAATAGACGGTGATGTTGCTTATGTTGCAGATGTGAGTTTAGGGTTTCGAGTTATTAAATTAAGTGATCCATGTGTTATCACTGATGCTTCCGAATTTCACTTCATTTATGGTGATGATGCTCGTTCCGTATTTCTTGATGGCAGAACTGCCTATTTGAATTATGGTGTTGAGGGAATTATTCGCTTAGATGTTAGTGATCCTTTAGATCCGCAAGAAGTTTCAAATATAACTCTAAGTGATAACACAAATAACGCGTATATTGCTGGAGATATTGCATATGTTAGTGACCTATATGGTGGTATTAGTATAATTAATTATTCTGATCCAACAGCTCCAACAAGTATTACCGTTATTCCGACGAGTGATAGAGCATTCGATGTCGACGTGTATGGTAATCTCTTATTTGTTGCAAACGGAACCAATGGTATGAGCTGCTTCAATATAACCTACCCCGATAATCCAATAATGATTGGTGAATTCTCCGCCATAGGGGACACCATTAAAGGTGTGCGGATACATGGAGATGTAGCATATATAGCTGATGGAGCTGCTGGTCTTAAATGTATCAATATATCCGATCCGATCAATCCTACCGAATTAGGGAATTATGCCACTCTCGGTCATTTTTACGACATAGAACTTCGAGGAAATTTACTTTTTGCCTGTAATCTTACTCAAGGGTTCTGCGTGTTTAATATAGAAAATCCGTCCAATCCAATCTTAATTGAAAATATAGATAATATAGGATCAATTTATTCTTTGGATATCTCGGGTGATATTTTATTTGCCGCCGAAAGTAATGTTGGAATAATAGGATATAATATTAGTAATCCATACGATATCAAGACAAGTTATTCATTAAATCTTGGTGCAAATACCTATGGTGTTGAAATCTCAGGGGATATAGCATTTGTATCTATGCTATCTGATGGTGTTGTGCTGTCAAAGATCAGACAAACTGGCACAGATGACTTAGATCAAGACGGCTATACCTATATTGATGAAGTATGGAAGTGGAATACTGATCCGTTTGATGAGAATTCATATCCTGATTCCTCTGGTGACAGTCTATTGACTTGGATCATCTTAGGTATTGTTGCAGTTGTCTTCACAATTACAATAATTAAAGCGGTAAAAGGAAAAAAGAATAAATTGAAAAAGAAAAAGAAGAAAAAAGAACCAGAAGAACCTACATTTTAAAATTACAACTAAGACGACAATAGATTACAGACAAGACTTACTTTTTATTTTTTTAGAGATCTAGATATTTTTATAAGTTTTTTTCACTTATTCAACATCAAATGCCAGATTACAGACTTGGTTCCAACGCGGGAATAAAATATATGGTTCTAGGAAAAGGTCCTCGAAGTTCTTATCTTGGCGCGCCCGAAACAAGCTATCTGAAATAAATAATGACATCTCGGTCATCGCAGATGGTTATCAATTGTGGCTTGATGGAATTAATGATTTAAAGACATGTATCCCTGAACTAAGAGTGCCAGTTATTATATTTGGTGGTTCGAAGGATAAAGCGTTCCCAGAACAAGCTTACAAAGAACTGGCGGAACTATGCCCCCAATCACATCTCGAACTTTTTGAAGGGGCTGGTCATATGCTTCCGATTGAAAAAATGAAGAAATTTAAGCAAAGATTTTTTAGTCTTCTTGAATCAAAATGATTAGTTTTTTTATCACCAAGTTTTTTTAAAAATTGACACGAAATATATAACATGAAATTTCTAAATCATATGATTACTTCATTTGAGAAGCCTACACCTAAAGATAGAGATCCAAAGTATGAATGGCATTTCGTTTTTTACTCCATTATTCTTTTTATGCTCCATAGATTACTATCGATAGGGCTTGATTACGGCTACGGATTTGTGATCTTCTCTGCAGTGATCGAAACATTATCATATCTCACGATTATATATTTGGCGACTAATTCGGGCATAAATTGGGCAACGCGACAGATTAAGCAAAACGATGGGTTATCGTTTGCGATCATTGTGTCTGGTGCGTGTTTTCTATTTCAGTTATTCGGAGTTATCTTTGGTTTTGAAGAATTTGCCGTTACTTGGATTGAAGATATAGAAACTCTATTTTGGACTAATTTTCCGTGGATATTAGCGCTTATTGTATTAGTTTTAGGATTATTTATCGGTTTGAAAACGGTTTTAATTTTCTCTAAATTACGCGAGGATCGAAATGGACTAATAACGTTGTTACGGACTCTAACTGTAAGTTTTGACGATCTAGATAATAAAGAGATGGATATTGACCCATCTAATGATAAAAACATAGAAGACATTCATAACAACTCTTCAAGTCGGGAGTTACTAAATCTACGAAAGAAGTTCTCTATTCATTTTCTAGTACTTTTAGCGTATAGTCCTCTAATAATGTTGAATTTTTCGTTGGGTTGGTTATCCTTATTGGCTCCGTTGGCTCTCTTTTTGCTTTTTTTAATAGCTAAATGGCCTTTCTTTCACCAAAACAAAGATGGTTTAACTTTCGGGGATGTTCTAACTGCGGGACTGGGTGCCGGAATAGTCATTCTCTACCAACAAGTTTTATCACTTGCTTGGTGCTTTTCATTACCTATTGCCGCTATTATTATATTCACAACAACTGGTCTCGGAAGATTTCATTTACATTTTACCTTTGTCCCTAATTCTGGGAAAGAAGTCGTTGAACTTATTAATACCGTGTTATTTACGATAGTGACGTTTATACCTATTGCAATACTGGTTAAATTTATAGATCCGACCCAATGTTGGCAACCAAATGTTCCTGCTGCCACCTTTATAAATTATATGGGAAACTGGATATATGTAGTAGGGATATCAGAGGAATTTATTTTCAGATGTGGTGTATTGATATTTTTACGAGATTGGATAAAACACTGGAGTGTTGAAAGGGCATGGAACAAAAAAGGTGGGGTATTAGCAAAGGTTGCGAAATATCCAACAACAACGGCGCTCATTTTGGCCTCAGTAATATTCGGGCTAGCTCATGCAACAAAGGGATGGAATTATGCGTTCTTGGCTATACTAGCAGGATTTATATATGGAATACCTTTCTGTAAAAACAAGAATTTGTTTGGTGCGATCTTATTGCATGCGCTTGTTGATGTGATAGCGGTTGCTTATTTCTGTGCTCAACTATAAAAATAAAAGGTTATAAAAATAAATATTTTTTCTGTAAATTGTTGTTCTATCTTACATCTTATACGCCCATTCGCCGCGGCAGACTTTACAATAGTATTTTTTTCCGTATTTTGGCTTAGGGACATAAGAAATAATTTGAGCTTTATTTACAGTTTCTCGATAATTTTGTTTACCGCAATGTGGACATTTAATTACGCCATTCTTAGGATAATCAATCATTAGTAACTTACCAGCAGCTATAGCTCCTCCACCCTCTTCTTTTTTAGGTTCTGGTTTTGGAGCTTCTGGTTTTGGTTGTGGCTTTGGAGAATCTTTCTTATTATTGATTGATGAACTCGTATTGGAACCCGTTAGTTGGTTTAATTTATTTAGGATATCATTGAATCCTTTCTCTAATTTGCTATTTATTGCATCAATCTTTTTATCCACTGAAGTACCTGTCGCAGTTGTTGGAGATTGTTCTCCTACTTGCTTTTCTTTAGCTTTAAGTTCTAATATTTTCTCTTTTTGCATTTTCACTTGTTTTCTCAATTTCTTAATTAATTCCTCTTGTTCTTGGCCACCTTGTGCCGAACTTGGAGCTGAACCCTTTCCCTCTAATTTTTTCTTTAGTTCTGCATTCTCTAACTTAGTTTCTTTAAGTTTTTGCTTTAAAAGGTCTTTAACTTTATTCAACTGAGCTATTTCGCTATCTTTCGCGGCTTTAATTTTTTTAATTCTTTCATCAGACATATTCTATCATCCTTAATGTTATTTTTGAATTAAAAAGAATTAAAAGTTTTGAATTAAAAAGAATTAGAAATGTAAAACATTTAATATAAGAGAAAAAACGAATTAGATTTGTTTAAAATGCTTTTCAGATGAATTAATAATCGAAGAATAATATATTG
>WJKO01000341.1 GCA_014729055.1 Promethearchaeota archaeon
GATATGAAATCTCTTACATTACATTACAATTATCAAAATAAGAACAAAGATAAAATTTGTTTTAAAAAGGCTGAAGTTGTAATTGGACGAAAACCAATTCCAGGGGTAGATTTAGATCTTTCATTTGATTTACAAGTATCTCGGCAACATGCTATTCTATTTTATGATTTAGGGACATGGTGGCTCCAAGATCTGGAAAGCAAGAATGGAACGTTTGTAAATAATAAAGAAATTAGTAAACCCACAGAACTTTACCCAGATGATATATTGATAATTGGAAAAACAATACTCAGGGTTCAATTTTTAAAAACAGATTCTGAAACTCCTCTAGGTCGAATATATAAGCATTTTATATCTAATGAAGCCTTTTTTCCGCCGACTATCTCTGAGGACAAATACATACAATTGTGGACACAAATATCTTCTGCAATAGGACAAACCAAAAGCGCCTATGTCAGACTTGATAGATTCATGGCGATAATTAATAATGCTTTTCAGCAAGCAGAAAGAAAATCCATTATTTTAAAAAATGATAGAGAATTAATTCCAGCTATATATTTACCTCCCGGCGATCAATCTTTTATTAGTTTCACTTTAGCGCGAAGATCAATATATACCAAACAAGCATTTCTCTGGGAACGACAAAGTGAAATAAAACAACAAAACCAAATAGCTTCTAGCTTAAAAGGTGCTATGTCTGCTTTATATGCTCCCATAATTTTTAATAATCAAGGAATTGGTGCTGTTCATTTAGATACAACATTGATAAATAATATCTTTAGCACACAAGATTTGGACTTGTTAAGTGTAATTGCCAATTTATTCTCGCCGTCCCTTGCCATAGACATGAGTACTCACCTTGCACAATTCCCCCATATTTTTGTCTCATATTCTCGTTTAAATCGAAATTTCACTAATAAATTTGCAAAAGACCTTCGTCGAAGACAAATCCGGGTGTGGTTTGATGAACGACTGAAGGGTGGCAAATCTTGGCGTAACCAGCTTTCAATTGCTATTAAAAATACGGATGTCTTTATTTTAGTCTTATCTCCAGATAGTATGAATTCTGAAAATGTTGCATGGGAACTCAAGAAAGCATTAATATTAA
Organism: Promethearchaeota archaeon; assembly: GCA_014729055.1. Classification (GTDB taxonomy): domain Archaea; phylum Asgardarchaeota; class Lokiarchaeia; order Sigyniarchaeales; family Promethearchaeaceae; genus WJKO01. The sequence goes on from WJKO01000341.1 coordinate 1,109, forward strand.
ATAAAACTATTTTACCAATTTTATATCAAAAGTGTGATATTCCTAAAATTCTCAAATCTATTCAATACATTGATTTCTTAACAAATTACCAAGATGGAATCTATAAACTTGTTGAAAGACTATATGAGTTAAAAAATTGAAAGGAATATAGAACAATGGAGGGAAGATGGACAATAAATTCAATTATTAAAAATCAATATGAGGTTCGTGATATAAAAGGAGGACCCGGGAAAAGCGGAGCAGGCATTGTTTATCTATGTTATGATCGAATACGAAAAAAACCTATAGCTCTTAAAACTTTTCAAGAGCACATTCTTGAAGATAAAAAAGCAATAGAAAGATTTATCCATGAAGCTAATATTTGGATTGACTTAGAAAACCACCCTAATATTGTTAAAGCATATGTAGTTGAAATTATTGAATATCGACCATATCTTGTTTTAGAATATGTTGATGGAGACGACACATTTGGCCCAACTTTACGGGATTGGATTAACCATAGAGGTTTAGACTTAATAACAAGTTTAAGTTTTGCGCTCCAGTTTTGCGAGGGTATGATCTATGCTGAAAAAAAACTTAAAGAAAAAAGGAAATCCTTTGTACATAGAGATATTAAACCTGAAAATATTTTGATTAATCGTGACAAGGTAATCAAAATTACTGACTTTGGTATAGCAAAAACATTCTTATCAAGGGAGAAACAAATTTCTAATAATACCATTGATAATAAAAATGATCTCACTGTAGATAGTGTTGGTGGTACGCCCCCATATATGTCTCCAGAACAATGGGATGGAAATCCCACATTAGATATTCGTGCTGATATTTATTCGTTTGGTTGTGTGTTGTATGAAATGATCAGCTACCATCCATTCTTCCAATTAAATACTCGCGATATTCGTGAATATTATTACCATCATAAGAATTCAATACCTCGTGGTATCCCCAACATCCCGCGCAAATTTAATAATTTGATATTGAAGTGTCTGGAGAAAGACAGAGAAAGAAGATATAATAATTTTAAATCGCTAAGAGAAAATCTTTTTGAAATTTATAAACATCTTGACTTTAACTTACAAACTCAAATTTCAAAAAGTAAAAATCTGGTTACCCCCAACGATCCAGATATAATAGAATTGCTGAATAAGGCTTACAGTTTAGATAATACAGGAAGATTCCTAGAAGCGCTTAAAATTTACGATCAAATACTCAGCATAGATCCTAAAATTGAGAAAGCTTGGGTCAACAAAGGATTTGCATTAGAAAAGCTAAACCGAGACAAAGAAGCCTTATATTGTTATGACAAAGCTTTGGAACTAAATCCGAAGAATGAAAAAATATTTAACAACAAGGCACACGTACTGCAAAAAATGGATAAGCATCTAGAGGCAATTGAGAGCAGTAATAATGCCATTAGACTAAATCCTGAATATTCACCCGCCTGGAATAACAAAGGGTTCTCATTATATAAAATCGGTAAATTTAATGAGGCTATATCCTGCTTTAATAAATCTTTGGAAATAAACCCAAGAATTACTGAGGTTTGGCTTAATAAAGGACGAATCTTGGGTGACTTGGACAAATATCAAGAGGCAATTGAGTGTTACAATAGCGCCCTAGATATTGACAAACGATCTGCTCCTATATGGCGCAGTAAAGGATTTGCTTTAGGAAAGCTTGGCAGATTTAAAGATGAAATAGCTTGTCTTGACAAGGCAATTGAAATAGATCCAAAAAACGCAAGTGCGTACCACAATAAAGGATTTGCTTTAGTACAGCTTAAAAAATATTGGGATGGAATTTATTATTATGATAGAGCAATTATGTTAGACCCTTCTTACACCTCTGCATTTAAGAACAAAGGTGCCACCCTAATACAATTAGGTAAAATACGAGAGGCTTTAGATTGCTATGACAAAGCGCTTGAACTAGAACCACAAGACGCAGAATCATGGCTTATTAAAGGACATTTTTCAATGGTAGTGGGACAATACCAAGAGGCAGCTGAATCCTTTAAGAAACATCTAAATTATTTGAAAGTATACATTCCTGATCATACTAAAAAAATAAATCAGTTAATTATTAAATGCGAGTTAATGTAATTGGACGAAATAATGAATTACTACATAATTATAAAGGATTAAACATAATGATGTCCCAAATTGTAGAAAATTTGCTCAAGCAAGGGATTCAATTTGATGATGAAGGAGATCCCGAAAAGGCACTTGAATATTTTAACAAGGCTCTTAAATTAGATCCTTTGAATATAGTTTTATGGACGTGTAAGGGTCTTGCGCATAATGAAATGAATAACTATGAAGAAGCAATTAAATGTTTTAACGAAGTAATAAATATAGATTCCGAATATGTATATGCTTTTCGTTATAAAGGTAGAACATTATTCTTGGTTAATCAATATGAAGAAGCAATAAAATCTTGTGATAAAGCCATCGAAATAGGTAATACTAGCGCTGACCCATGGATGACTAAAGGATATTGCTTTGCAAGCTTAAATCAATCAGAAAAAGCTATTGAATGCTTTAATAAAGCTCTCGAAATCGAGCCGGAAAATCCAGGTGTTTGGAATGATAAAGGAGCATATCTTGCTGAAATTGAACGATATGTTGAAGCAATAAAGTGTTACGAAAAAGCACTTAATATAGATCCCTATCTTGCCATAGTTTACTACAATAAATCAAATACTGAACAAAAACTAGGACTGCGGCAAGAAGCTATTCGTTCTCTTGAAAAATTTATAGTTATGGCTCCACCTAAATATGAATTTGAACTTAAAGACGCGCGAAGACGACTGTCAGAATTAACGAATTGAAACAAAAACCGCAAAACGCTTTTTACAGTTCTTAATCCAAAAAAGAGATCGTATTTTATTACAAGAAATCACTGCCGGAAGCAAGCTAAATGAAGAAGATTTTCATAAGGCAAAACAAATATGGCAATGACCAATAATCTGATTTCTAAAACACTTCTTTAAACCTAATCGAATACTCATTTCGATTGAGGTTTTATATTTTTACTAATTCAACATGAAATTATCTTAAATGTATATTTAAGATAAATTATTTAATTAATTAAAATATATATTGACAAATATTTATATATTTCGTATAATTAAGATATACTCAGATACACTAATTTTTAGCCCACTTTGAAGGTCCAAATTGGACTCAAATTTTTACTCGAAAAGAGATCACACCATGCCAAAATCAGAATTAGAAACACAAGCTATGACCCCGGACGCGGTTGCCCGCCGTCTTAGTGTCGATCGACAGACGGTGTATCGTTTGTTGAAGAGGGGAGAGATACCGGCTTTCAAAGTTGGTGACCAATGGCGCATCGATGAAGACGACCTTAAAACCTACATCAAAAAAAAGAAAAAACGACAGGCGTGGAATGAAAAGCAAGGTAAATGAATTTTTAACCTGGCTGGAATTGGAAAAGGGAAGACAGCCCCGGACGATTGAAGCCTATCGCTATGAGCTGGATAGGTTTTTAAGCTACTTCGATGAAAAGGGGATTGATTCCTGGGAAGCTGTGACCAAAAGCGACATCCGGAAATATCTCGGTCAGCTTGCCGGCACCAATAACAATAACTCACGCGCCAGGGCGCTCTCGAGTATTAAATCCATTTTCAATTTCTTTTTGCGGGAAGAATATCTGCAAACCAATCCCACTTTTGGAATTGATTCACCAAAAATCAAACGCAAGGAGCCAAACCCGCTTCCGGAGGAGAAATATAAAAAGCTGATTCGAACCGTTAAAGATTATTCCAATGGACGCACAGTCACTTCGCGGGATCTGGCGATTGTCACTCTTTTTCTTGGAACAGGCATTCGATTATCAGAGCTGCAGAGCCTGGAC
>WJKO01000342.1 GCA_014729055.1 Promethearchaeota archaeon
TACCAATATAGACCTTAGGGATACTGAATCCGTCTGGAAAGATTTTTGAATCCAGAGCATGTAGCGGTTTTTTGCTTTTAAAAGGTGTGAATTTCACACGCGTCAGAGGAACAAAAAATACATTATATTTGGTAATTATAGGTTCCCACTTATTTCCGCTTAACCCTTGTTTTATATTGGTAACAACGGTCCGATTTTCACAAGTATAGATATTTTTCCCCTTGAATCCATCCGTTTTTAATTTCTTAAGAACACCCTCTACTTGCCACGGTGGAGAACTGCAAGCAGGGAAGTATTTTGACCAAGAAAGATTGAGTTTTACCAATACTTTTTTATCTATATTAAAGTATTTAGTATATTTAGTTGCTTCCATCAATTTTTCATAGTCTTGTAATATTGTTTCGGGCGTGACTTTCTTAAGCCACACGAGTGGTTTTCTTTTTACCATAATTTTTAAATCCCCATTCTAAATAAACAAATGCTAAGTTAAATGTTTTTTTCAAACTTCTAAACAAAATTAAAACTATTTTTTGTAAAATAATTTATTTTTCCATTTCGTTGACACAGTAAATGCGTGAACAATCGGATTTGATTTTTTTCCGTAACTCATACTCTCTTTATTCATTATTTTCTTCCTTAGATCTTCGGCGGAATAAATTACATCATTATCAGAGCTCTCGAAAAACGTGAAACCGTTACCTATCTCCCAGTGCGTATGTGCATCACTTCCACCAGTTTTTGCCAGATCAAAATATCTTTGGAATTTTACGGCTTCATAAATATATCGTTTGTTGATTATTCTTGAGTTTACAATTTCCACTGCATCAATATATTGCCGAATAACCTCTTCTCTAATAACATCGACCTTTAAATGATTTGACCTTAATTTATCAAATGGATGTGGAATAACGACTAAACCATTTTTATCTTTAATATCATCAATGACATCAAAGAAATCTACTAAATCTGTATTTAGTGGTTCAGTAATAAATAGACCAATCAATTCTCCGATCTCGGTTTCAACTTCCATACCGGGTATAACCAAAAAATCTTCCGCGCTATGTCTTTTCAAGTATTGATATCCATTTAGAGAACTGTGATCCGTTATTGCTACTCCCGCTAATCCCTTCTTTTTACTTATTGTCTCTATTTTCCGTACGTCTATGAGAGAATCGTCAGAAAATTGAGAATGTAGGTGTAAATCATATTTTAAACCCATTGGTAGTTCTTCTGGCATGAATTTCATTTTAAAACCTTCATTTAATTTTTTCGTCACATCTTAGCTTGTAAATCCTTGTAAATCCTTGTAAATCCTTGTAATTCCTAAATGAACCACTCGATTTTCCAATAATTACCGATAAATATTAAGACGGCCAATACCAACCCGGCAATAACTAAAGGCTTGTCAGTAACAGCCCGTTCTGGGCTCCGCGCAATGTGTGGTTTTGTATTCGCCAGATATAAGAAACGCATAATTATGTACATCATCACGGGGATAGAAAAGAGCATAAATCCACGATTATTTGATAATTCGGGTCCAGCAAATCCTGTAATTTCTCCTAATACACAATACAATGAATATGTCATAAATAAACTAACAGTAATCAAATTCTGACTACTTCTAATTACTTCATCTGTATATTTTTTATATATTTCTTTATGTTTAACAGCATCTTCTCCACAGAATTCCTTATCTGCCTTCCTTTTGCCTATTGACAAAAACATCGCAATTTGAAATATCATTAAATGTAACCAAGGAGAAAACTCAATATTTAGTAAATAACACCCAGCCATAGTTCTCCAAATATAAATAACAGATAGCGTCACAATATCTACGAATGCTATTCTCTTAAGACCAAAATTGTATAAACTTCCAGTGACAAATACTGCTATAACAAATACATTGAATCTAAGTACGTAAGTTGAGGGAACTAAAAAATTCATAACAAAAGTTGACAGAAAAAATGCGAGAAAAAATAGAAAAACGCCTAATGTAATTGATAGTTTTTTAGATATTGCGCCCGACGCTATTGGTCGAAGACATTTCTCTTTATGATGTTTATCCTTCTCTAAGTCTATTAGATCGTTAATTATATAATTAACCGAACTAACCAGACAAATAACTAAGAATCCCAAGAGAATTGGAGGATAATTTGACGGTTGAAATATTTTCCCGCCGAAAAACAGTCCAGCAAATACTACAATGCCCTTGTACCATTGTTTTACACGAATAAGTCTTAAAATATCGTGAATTTTTCCCATAATTTAACTTATAAATGAGAATATAAAAATTATTCAAATGTTCTTTTGAACATAATTTTGGATTTTCAAGGATTAAAAATTGTATGTGGTTTTCTCCATTTAACGAGAAATTGGACAATTTTTTCTCCCAAACTCATTTTTTCTTTATCTCTTATGGCGATGGTATCATGAGCGAATATTACAGACTCAATTTTACTTAAATTAAATTCTTTTGATTCTCCATATATGGTTCGAATCACGATATTTGTCTTACTGTCAGTTTCCGCATTATCTTCATTTATTGCTTGAATATATCCACTTTCTTGATTATTAATTGCTTTCTTTAAATAAATCGTCGTCCTTATTTGATTTTCCTTCAAATAACTTAACAATTCATATTCAAATCTAGCAGATTCTATATCGTTGTGTATAGCAACCCCGAATTCTTCCTTTTTAATTATAATATTATTTAATTGCAACTCTAAAGTGCTTGGGGGTGTTAGATCTTTAGAATCTTCGCCTATGTTATCAGAAACAGTATATCGTTCATTTTCTATCGTTATTATACTATCATCGTATGTTGAACCCTCAATATATTCTTTTAATCTCATTATAAGAAGAGTGCCCTTATCTTCCAAAAATATTTCTTTACCTACAGCCTTTCCTAAGTAGTTAAGATTGAAACCTATTTTATCCGTTATTTTCTTCGTAAATATTTGATTTTCGCTTGTAAGGAAGAACATCTTGCCATTTTCTTTAATTGTATTTTGGAACTTTTTCCATATTTCTTTATATTTCTTTTTGGTTAATGGTTCTGTATCTGCTGAATTGATTTTACTATCTTGATTGCTATTTTCTAAGTCGGGTAAACTCAATCCAATTAATGTATATGAATATTTATCTTTTAATTGATATTTACTCCCGATATCAATTTCAATCATACTAATATCCATTATATTGAGATAAACGAGTTCATCTAAGTTGAGATTTTGCTCTAATTTATTATTAGATCTTTTTTCATAGTGTTCTAATGCTAATTTTAAAGTTTCTCTGTCAATTTTATTACCTTTTTTAAATTTCTTTACTATATTCTCAGGCAAATTAAAATTAATCGGACGAATTTCAAATGAATAAGGATTTGTAATATCGTCGTTTAGCCTTATCCCAACTAGTTTTCCAGTGATAATCCGCAAACTTTCTTTATCGATAAAAATAAATCGTTTGCCTATCTCTTGCTTGAACAATTCTTTCTTGTTTAGATTATCTAAATATCGACTGTAATCGTCAATATTAAACATGACTTTATATTTCAAATTTGCCATAGCTCTATATTTTTCTTGAGCTTTTTTGTGTTTTTGTGCAAATATACGTCGGTTCATTTTTGTCATTAAGCTGATAGGTAAAACTGATTCTTCTAAAGGCTTTAATTGTGTCTTTTCTTCACCGTACATTGAAATAATCCTGTGGTATGTTGGGGGATGACTATTGAGTAAATTGCTTAATAATGTTAGCCTCTTAGGATAATGCATATTTTTCTTAAGATATTGAGCAGTATCTGCATAATTGGTCTTTTTTGTATTCTCACTAATTTCTTCATCGCTTAATAACATAGTATCGAGACCAATTTCACGTCCTCTGCTGTAAAAACCCTCAAGATTATATAATCCTTTTGCTAGTTGATTTCCTAAACCCACTCGTTTTGAGTTTAGATCAGCAAATCCCTCCAATATTCGCACAAATACATATATTATTACCGACAATCCTATATTTATTAAGAGAAATACCCATAATGGAAATGGTTGTCCCTCTGGGTTAAATGTATAATCATACACTGTCGCAGGCCAACCTAAAAGCCAGAACAACAACAATTGAATCGTGCTTATGATTGTTAATGTCAGTGTGTCGGGTATATTTTTTATTGCTCCACGCGTATGGCTTAATTCATGGGCAATTATACCCGTTATTTCATCTTCGGGGAATGTCTTAATATCTGGGGCGATTACAGCAATTCGTTTATCAAACCATGCACCATATGCCATAGCATTCAAAATCGGATACTTACCAAATCCCACCTTTACTTTACCCTTTAAATCGATCCTGTCAATTACATTCTCAACAATCTTATGCAGTTTCTCATTATCTGTTCTTTTAATTCCTAATGTAAAATCGAGGATAGGACCAGAAATGAAGTATATCAACCAATTTACTAAAATGAGAGCTAGGTATATCCACTCTGTGATATCAAAAAACCATTTTGATATGACACGTACTGCCATCCATGCTAATATGAATAAGAATAGACTTAAATATTGAGGACTTAGAAATCGAAACACAACAATATATTTTCGCCCAAAAAGCGCAAATCCTAAGATTAACATGATCCAAAAGGACATAGAAAAAGCTGTATCTCTAATAACATCTGTTTCAATTATATTAGCGCTCTTTAAGTAACTATTAATCAATCCTGCAAAGAAAATAAAATTATAAGTAACGACAGTAATAATCAAGATTTTATTTAATACTTCATAATCCTTTAATTCCATAATTCCAAAGAGCAAGTAGATACTTACTGCACCAATAAAACTATTCAGTATATCTTCAGTAGTTAAAAATACCAACACGAATAGAAAACCTAGCACAATTAGATCAAAGGATTCTCCTCGTTTCCCACGTTTGGTCCAATGAATTATCTCATTAATTAGAAATGCAGTCAAGACAAAATATCCAATAGTAACAATTATATTGGTGACGTTGTCGAATTTATAGAAATCAAATATATAAAATATTACCACACTTAATATTAGTAAACTTATTGAAATTGATGATAAGGTAATTCTTTTCTTTTTCTTCATGTTTAAAATCCCAGAAAGCGTAATTAGATGTATAAACGTCCTAATAAAACATCTATAATTTTATATATAATCTCTTATAATTAAAAACTCTGAAAAAAGCTTATTTGCACTTTAAAAATTAAAAATTTATTCAAGTATTTTTGAAATACGTTCAGCTAGACTTTTCATTAATACAAAAATGAGACCCAGTTGTCTATCGCTTCCTACGAGTACACATAATAGGCTATGGGCTCCCGCTTGTTGGATAATGATAAGACCATCCTCACCTTCCAATAACACTCTCCGCAGTTTTCCTTTCTCTAATTCAGTGCTAGCTCGTTCTGCTACGGATAAGATAGCTGCCACCATAGCTGCCACAACACCTTCTTTAGATTCATTTTTTTCTCCAAAACTTGAACAGATCGGAAGTCCTTGTATGCTAACGACCGTTGAACCTAATATATCCTCATTTTCTGCTTCAAAATTCTTTAAAAGTGTCAAAATCTCCTCTATATGATTACTCAATTTAGAAAGCTCCGATTTACAATATCCTTAAATATAATTTAACTAGCTGTCTTTTATAATTAATTTTTCTTATAATTAAAATAATTTTAATTTTTCTATAAATTGAAATCTGCAATCAATGATTTTTTATGTGCTTATAGCCTTGTTGATAGAAAAATTAATGAATAAAGCAATATATACGAATTTTATATACAAATAATATTCTACATTAACTCAAGGTAATGTTTATGGCGAAAAAGAAAACCAGTAAAAAATCTTCCAAGAAGTCCAGTAAAAAGAAAGAAAAATGTCCTTATTGTGGGAAAGAATTTGTAAGATTATCTGCTCATAAATGTAAAAAAGCGCCACCTGGCAATGAAAAAGGTATAAAGTCTTCCAAAAAGTCAAAGAAAGCGAGTAGCAAAAAAGCGAACAAGACTAGCAAGGAAACGAAGAAAACTAAGAAGAAAACGGCTACGAAAAAATCTACGAAAAAAGCTAAAAAGAAGACGGCTGAGAAAAAAAAGATTAAA
>WJKO01000343.1 GCA_014729055.1 Promethearchaeota archaeon
AAACCAACGATACTTGTTTCAAGATTTTTTAAACAGATTCCAGTCGATTAAGGATAAAATCAGTCAATTGAACCTTAGTTGACAAAATTCTGCAATATAAAAAGTATAGAAGAAAGTGGGGTGAGTGGAATTCGAATCCACGACCACTTGGCCCCCAGCCAAGTATCATACCAAGCTAGACAACCACCCCATATTTTATCTAAAATGGAGTAAATTAGTTAATTTTTCGTCTTAAAAAAGTTTTATTTCTAATCAAGTATTATTTCATATCAAATAATTATTAGTCTATAATCGATTATTATTTCAAAAATAGGGGCGTAGTCTAGTTGGATAGGGCGCTGGCTTGCGGAGCCAGAACTCGAGAGTTCAAATCTCCCCGTCCCTGCCATTTCTTAATTCTATTTCTATTCTTAATCGAACTTATTGTAATTGAACTTTTTCATACATAATTATTTTAACATCTGAGTTCAAATGTCATTTGTTTAGAAATGTCTGAGATACCAGAAAAGAAACCGAATGTAATATTCGTTTTTGCAGATCAACTGAGAAAACAAGCTTTAGGATATACTGGAGATCCTAATGCAATAACTCCACATATAGACAGCCTAGCGCAAGAGAGTGTTTGTTTTACCAACGCAATTTCTGGTCTACCAGTATGTAGCCCATATCGGGCAAGCATGCTTACGGGGCAATACCCACTCACTCACAGAATAATTGTAAATGATGTTCCACTCAACCCTGACATGACCTCTATTGCCAAAGTATATAAAAAAGCGGGATATGATACAGCTTATATAGGAAAATGGCATTTAGACGGCAGCGGTAACCGTTCAGGATTTATACCAAAAGAAAGAAGACAAGGATTCGATTTTTGGAAGGTACTTGAATGTACTCATAAATACATGGATTCATACTATTGGGATAATGATGATGTCAAGAAAAAATGGAATGGCTACGACGCTATTGCTCAAACAAAGGCAGCAATAGATTATATTAAGGGTCATGACAATTCTAAACCATTCCTTTTATTTCTTTCATGGGGTCCCCCTCATTCACCATATCATATTGTACCAAAGAGATTCCAGAAAAAATTCAAACCGCGAAAAATTAAACTCCGTCCTAATGTGCCGAGAAAGGCACATAGAAAAGCAAAAAGATCACTATCGGGATATTATGCTCATATTAATGCGTTAGATGAATGTATCGGTAATATTCTTAACGCCGTACGATCCCGTGACATTGAAAAAAATACAATTCTGATCTTCACTTCTGATCATGGAGACTTGCATTATTCACAAAATTATCGTGCAAAGCAAAAACCATGGAACGAATCAGTTCGAGTTCCGTTTATCATATATTTTCCAAAACTTTTCGGGAATTCAATGCAGAATGTTGATGTTTTCTTTGATGCACCGGATATAATGCCCACTCTTTTGGGCCTTTGTGGAATTAAAAAGCCAAAATCAATTCAAGGAATAGATTTTTCCAAACATTTAACGGGTGAGACAAAAATTGAAAGAGATTCCGCCCTTATTACGTGTATCGCACCGTTTTCAGAATGGTACAGAGCTCGTGGTGGTCGAGAATTTCGGGGTATAGTAAATCAAAGATATACGTATGCTAAAGATATTAATGGACCATGGCTTCTTTACGATAACCAAGAAGACCCATATCAATTGAATAATTTAGTAAACAAAGAAGAATATTCTAAAATCCAAAGCGAATTGGAACATGAATTACTGGAAAAATTACGAGAAAGAAAAGATGACTTTCTGAAAGCCGAAGAATATCTCGAAAAATGGGGATATCAATTTGATCCGCGAACAGCCGCTATCCCATATAAAGACTAAATAATTAAACATTTGGATCTTCTTTATTCTTTTTCTTTTTTTTCGATTTACCCGTTTTATAGAATTTATAAATATAAATTACGGTTATTGCTATCAAAACGACAATGAACAACCACCAAAAATCTAATATAAAATGAAAGGGGTTATTATCACCATTTTGGGTTTTTCCTGGAGCTGATTCTCCATCGAATGGATCAGTGCCAGAATCCCAGATCTCATTGATATAGTTGAAGCCATCTCCATCCAAGTCATCATCACCGCTTTGTTTAATTTTATACAAGACGATAGTTTCGATAGACAAAACACTTCCACTAGCATATAATAAATCCCCATCGATTTCAACAGTATCAAACACATAGGTATCATCATTAAAAGTTCTCTGCGGATTTGACGGATTCGATACATCAAAAACTTCAAGTCCCGATACCGATCCTGCAATATATACAATATCTCCTGAATTCTCTAGATCTAACGCGAATTCATCCCCACTGATTGCATGTGAACCGATTTGAATTATATTACTCATATCGTGAATATTAAATATATTTAAACCACGAGATCCCCAAGCAATATATGCTAATTTATTTTGTACTATGACATTGTGGACACTATATCCAAGAAAATCAACAATATTAAGAATAGAGGGATGATTTGGATTACTGACATTGTAGAAATGTAATCCATCATCATAACAGCTTAAATATGCAATATCACCATCAATATAGGTGTTTAATGCCATATTTACCGCACCCGTATGAGTCAAAACGTTTAAATTGTTTGGGTCGGATGCCTCTATAACCGCTAGACCGTTTGCACCATCGGCAACGAAGACTAAATCGCCATCGATAGTGATATCATAACTCAATCCTCCGAATAATACACTAGTAATATTGACGGGATTAGTGGGATCTGAGATATTAATTGAATATAATCTTCCTGAATAATCGGTCATATATGCAATATTGCCATCTAAACCAATTGATGCAGGTTTTTGGTCTAGTAAAGTACCACCTAGATATTCAATCCCTTCACATTCATTACACTTAAAAATTTTCAATCCTGAATTATCATCGGCAATAAACACTAAGTCATCCCTTACGATTAAATCATTTGCCTTGACCTCAAGTTCTGACGTATAATCAATTAGTTTGTCTGGCAACATTGGATCTTTTACTCTAATTATGACAAAACCATATTTTTCATCTAATATGTAACAATAATTATCGTTCATTTCTATATTAATACAATTAAATTCTTCAGTTAAACTAAGATCGCTGTTATCATTAATTGGAAGTGCATTTTGAGCATTCTCGAGCTTATATATTGATAATCCTGCATCAAGATCCGCGATATATACATATCCTCCATTATATCGAATTCCACATGCTGAACCATTCGTATTTTCTGTATAAACATATTCGGGGATGATCTTATTTGAAATGTTTAGGGCAATGAAGCCTGAAGTATCTACAGCACCATAAATTGCATCATTTGTCAATGTCAAGTCTAAAACATTACCAATTCCATTAATACTACCGATATTATCAATTTTTGTTGCATCTGATACATTGACAATATTGATCCCCGCTTCTCCGCATGCTATGTATGCGAACCTATTTTTAATAATTATATTTCTCGGATTTCCAGATAAAGATAGATAGTCTATCATGAAAGGATTATAGATATCTGTAATATTCACAGAAATAATGCCTGTATCATTAAGAACATATAGAAAATTTCCATCTATTTCTAGTTGGTTAATATTAGATATGGATGATATAGATGCAATGAGGTTGATAAAATCAGTATTATTTATATTACTAATTATCAATCCATTGGATTCAGTCCCAATAAATGCTTTTTGTCCTCTGATTTTAACTGCAGTCATGTTGAATCCAAGATCATATGTAGAAATTAGATTAATAT
>WJKO01000344.1 GCA_014729055.1 Promethearchaeota archaeon
ATATAGGATAGTGTGACAGTTTTTCTAAAAGTGACTCACATTATCACATTAAGTAACGGGTGCAAAACTGGAAAACGCGCTAATAAAGAGAAATTATTAAAAAAAAATTATTTGACAATCTCTCGAAGGAAGTATCTATATCGATTTTATATATAAATTAAACGCCACAAATATATAGTGATGGAAAATGTCTCGATTATTCTTGACTTTTTTGGGAACATACGACTATATCCGCTGCAACTATCAAAATCCAAAGTCCGGAGGATATATTGAAGGTGAAAGGTTTGTTCAAATAGCTCTGATTAAGAGTTTATGTACAAAGTGGACTGAAGAAGATAAAATAATAATATTTCTTACCAAACTAGCACGGGCAAGTAATTGGAATGATAACGGGCAAATTGATAGGAAAATAAGAGAAAGATTACCGCGCCTAGGGCTTAAAAACGCTATTCAAAATCTTAAACTGCCAATAGATATTCAAGCGGTAGACATTCATGAAGGAAAAACTGAATCTGAGTTATGGGAAAACTTTAATATCATCATCTCGCAGCTAAACGATGGTGACGAAATCTACTATGATATTACTCATTCCTTTCGTTCACTTCCACTATTGGTCGCGGTGGTTTTAATTTATTCCCGAATTGTAAAGAATATTAAGATTAAAGGAGTCTATTATGGGGCGTTTGAGACGCTTGGTTCACAGTCAGCAGTAGAAAAAATGCCAGAGGATGAACGAAATGCACCGATATTCGACCTTGAACCTTTTATCGCATTGCTTGATTGGAGTTTTGCGACTGATTCGTTTTTAAAGTCAGGTGACACTATATTTATGAAAACATTAATCGACCAAGAGATCAATCCAATATTGCGAAAGACTAAAGGGCGGGATAGAATTGCTAAATTGATAAAAGAACTAATCAACAATCTTAACGCATTAAGTCTGAATATAAAAACATGCAGGGGAAATAAATTAATTGAACAAATGGACTTCGATCATTTGAAGCAAACAATAGAGTCACTTGAAGATTTAATACAACCTAAAGGGGGAGTGAATGTTCTCCCGCCGTTTCTTCCGCTTATTTCCTTAATATTGAATAAAGTGAAAGCTTTTAGAAATGAAGACATCCAAAATGGACTTGCTGCAGTGAAATGGTGTATTGATCATAAGTTAGCTCAACAAGGAATCACAATTTTACAAGAAACGATGGTCAATATGGTAATTAACGTATATTCTGAAAGCGAGGAAAATTCAAGTCTTGATTTACATAACTTAAGGGATAGACAAGTAACCGGAAATGCCTTGAATTATATAAGTGCCGAGGAAAAAAAGCAGAAAAGCTGGGAATTTTGTTCCAATAAACATAGAGAGCAAGTTCTTAGATATGCTGATATAATCAATATAGAGTATGCGAAAATTTATGATGGATTGTCCCAGTTACGGAATGACATAAATCATTCGGGGTTTTTAAGGGATCAAGCCATTGATGCGGTGAGAATCATGGAAAAGCTCAGAGAGTATTATGAAGAAGTCAGTCGGATTAAAGTTAAGCAGACCAATGAAAGAGATTTTTAAGGATTTGTTTGTACAATGAAAATATTTTTAAGGAAATTCTAACAATATTTTGTTAATTAGAAATATTATTGATAAGGATTCTACATTAGAAAAGTAGAATAAAACTATCTCTTATTTTTAATCTTTTAAAATTTCCTTAAAACCTAAAAAAATAGAATTTGGTGTTTATATGTCTAATTTCAGAGGTTTCTTAATTGTTTATGATATACAAGGGATACAAAATTTCATATTTGCTACAAACAAATTATCTCAGAATGTAGGGGGATCATATATTGTGCACTCCTTATTTCAAGATAAACTACCTAAGATCGTAGAGTCAATAGCAAGGAAGGAAGGGATCAATTCAATCGATTTAGAAGATCCAAACAAAGATGCTATTCATTCTCTTAAAGACGTTAATACTGAGATAATATCTATAATATCGAAAAGCGGTGGGAATGCTTTTTTATATTTAAGAACATCTGATAACAAGAAGATTTATGAATTAATTACTGCAAATCTATGGATAAAGGGCTTTAAAATGAGTTTAGGCAGGTTAAAATTCGCTACTGCATCTATTCTATCAACAGACAACTTTGTTGAAGATTTTCATAAATTAATTCTTAAATTAAATTTAGAAAAATCGAATAATTATATCTCACAACCGCTATTAGGAATAGGAATCACACAATTAAGTAATAGTACTCAACTGCCTGCGTCTAAATACCAAGAAGATGAGGATGTATATATTTCACTACCAGAATATAAAAAGGAAAATAGTGCTAGATCTGCAAATGAATATTATGAAGATTTACTACCAGAAAAATATAGAGAGACATATACTTTTCCTATGGATTTGGATCAGTTTGGTCAAAAACCTGGATTTAAATATATTGCAGTAGTTCATATTGACGGAGATGGAATTGGAAAAGCCGTTAGAAATTTCATTAAAGAGCAATCATCTACTACTTATTTCAATGCATTATTAAATTTTGGAAGTTTTAGTAAAAACCTGAGACATTATTATCAGAAAGCTACACAAGGAACTATTAAGGACTTATGTGAAAAAATTGAAGGTGAGAACTCTAATCTAGATAATGAAGACTCAAATAATAATGGAGAATTTCATCTTTTTAATCAAAATAACAAGCAATGTCTTCCATTTCGGCCTTTAATACTTTCTGGTGATGATATTACATTTATTACTCATGGAAAATTAGGAATTTATTTAGTAGAAAGATTCTTTAAAAATTTGATGAATCAGCCATTTAAGCCTAATAAGGTGGAATCAATGCCACTCAGTGCTTGTGCGGGAATTCTAATTGTAAAAAGTCATTTTCCTTTTAATAAAGCTTACAGTCTTACAGAACAAATATGTAAAAATGCAAAATTAAAATCGAGAATTATGAAAGAAAATTATAACCTTACCAATAACCTTTATTGGTTTGATTTCCAGATAATACAATCTAATGACCCATTATCACTTCAAAAGTATCGTGAAACTCAATATAATTTGGGTATTTCGCCAGAGTCCAGATTAGAACCATTAAAATCCCAAAACTATTCTATACCACTATTTAAATTGTTATGGAGACCATTTTATTTAGTAAAAGATACTCAAGAAATGAATAATAATAATGATATATCTGAAGAAGTACAACTTTATTCATGGAGAGAGTATAAAACCAAGTTAAAAATACTGTTGGATTCTAAAAAATTCACTAAAACTAAATTGAATCAGATTAAGCATTCATTAGCGACATCCAAAGCGGATGCTTTATATACTGCAGAACTACTTAAGCTTAGAGGGGTAGAATTACCTAAATTCGCATCGATAAAAGAATTATTCAATGATAAAGGTCAGACACCATACTATGATTTATTTGAATTGGAGAAAATTTATTATCGAGGAGGTTTGCAAGAATGAAAAAATTTTACTCTATTGAGTTTTTGTCTGATACAATCATAGGTTCAAGTTCTACATTAGGAAAGGAAATTGATAATGATGTATGTTATGATGATTGCGGTCTTCCATATATCCCCAGTAAACGATTAAAAGGCTTATTCAAGAGAAATGCGAGAGAATTAATATTATTGAACGCAATTCATCCCACTATTTTAGATTTATTTGGAAGATCCGGAAGATCTGACCCAGATTTGGTGATTTCAAACGCCTACATATTCAAAATAAGAGATAAACACAATTTAAGGAAGATTGGTGAGTATAGAGAAGTCAGAAGAATTCTTAGAGTTTTTCAAGAGTCAAATATAATAACTAAGCCAAATATCATAGATTACTTCACATATATTCGGGCTCAAACGGCAATTGACGAAGATGGAATAACCAAAGATAAATCTTTAAGATTTAGTCGTGTCATTAAGAAAGGTCTGTTATTCAAATTTTCAATTGAGATTAGCAATTCATTTTCAATATCTAAGAATCTAATCGATGATTTTAATAAAACATTAGAATTTACAAAAAATATAGGATTAATGCGTACACGTGGTTTTGGAGAAATAAAAATTAAACCGATTGAAATTAATGACGATAATACCAAAAATGATAGTAAGGATCTAAAAAATAAACAAAAGTATCAAAATGAGGATTATATTTATCTAAAAATAAAATTAGAGAATTTAGAACCAATAATTGTCCGCAATGCAATAGGTGATATAAATCGATCAGAAAATTTTATACGAGGTAGTTATATAAGAGCTGCGATAGCATCAATATATCAAAAAATGTATGGAAATGATGAGGAAAATTATCTTAAATTTAAAAAATTATTTATCGATTCAAATATATTTTTTACAAATTTATATCCCTCACTATTAGGAGATATTGCCTATCCTACACCAAATACAATTAAGAAAGAAAAATATGGTAATAAGTACTACGATCTCTCCAACCAACAATCAAGAAAAGAAATATTGGAGACTTCCCCACAACTAACTAAGTTTAGCGAATTTTTATTACTAAAGAGAACGTTAAAAAGGGATAGATTAGGGTTAATACCTGTCAGTGTTGATAAAGGTATCGAAAGTCATCATCTACAACCAAAAAGCATTCTACTAAGTCATCCTATCAAAAGCGGTACTGAAAATAATAAATTTGACACAGGTACCTTTTTCCATTATGAATCAATTAAAGCGAGACATAATTTTACGGGTTATATTCATGGAACCTATCAGAATCTAAAGGAAATAATAGAAATCCTAAGAGATCCTTTGGAAATACAAATAGGGAAGTCCCGAACAGCACAATATGGGAAATGCCTTATATGGACCGAAAAGTTAGACAGTCTATTAAAAAAGCAGGATCTTCAACCAAATATGATGAATAAAAAACGTTTAGTGATTACACTCTTATCAGATACGATTTTACGGAATCATGAGCAATTTACTGGTGGTCGAGGAGCAGAATTACTATTAGAATGTATAAAAAAGGACTTAAAAACTTTTAATGATCTTAATAAAAATAGTCGCAAAAATATCAAGGTTTGGATTGAAAAAAATGATAATTATAGTTACGCGTTTATATCCTACGTTACTGTAGGAGGTTTTAACGGACTTTCATTACTACCTAAAGCACAAAACCTCGCTATAAAAGCTGGTAGTGTTATAATCATAGAATCTGATAAAGACTTGACCGAATTTACAAAATTTTTACATCTTCGCCATATTGGGCTACGTAAAAGCGAAGGATACGGACAAATTGCTTGTAATATGC
>WJKO01000345.1 GCA_014729055.1 Promethearchaeota archaeon
AAAATTCGCTAATTTCTCACGGAGAACTTTCAAATCTTTCTTAACAAATAATACCGCTTTTGTGAATTCACCATAATGAAAAATAATCTGCATATCACCATGTTTCACGACTTCAATGTTTTGCTCACTCATTGAGATCTCCTTTAATATCGCTTGTAAACCTGTTAATCCACCACTTACTAAGTCTTCGCTAGGGCTAACGGCTTCACCATCTTGAATTTTTCTAAAATCAATGTTATACATACTTAACCCATTATCAGAAATAAGATAAAGCCTGATTAAAAATTCCCTCCAGATGGTCGTATCATCTTCAAAAGGGTCTTTTGCTGCTGAAAAAAGAAAGGTTACAATAAAAATAATTAATGTTGAAAGATCTGCTAATTGCCGAATAAAATCTTGGTTTCCAAAATCATCGACTGAAAAATATGTGACTCTCAATTGGGATCCTAAAATAAAACCAACGAAGGTTGCAAATAGGAAAATACCAGTAATTCTACCTCTTGAGTATATAGCAGAAAGATCTCCAGCAATAACTCCGGTTAAAATCAGAATCATGAGGGCAGAAAAAACATATACTGCCATCCGGAATGGATTTAAAGCAAAAGGAGTACCGACTGGATAATCGAAAAATATACAAAAAACACCAACTAAAAATAGAATGATATAACCTGCGGTTTTTCTACCTATATTGTCTAACAACACCGCAATTATCGGTACGGATAAAACACCCACTATACTTGTTGTAATTATCTCTGTTGTTTTAAAAGAAGCTTCAATTGCACTAGATGCAAAGAATCCGAGAGTAAAAGAAGTGAATATAAGAAATAAGAGGTAAGGGATACCACCAGATTTTCTTATTAATTGGAAATATTTAACCAAACTCAATGATTCAACATGGAAATATTCTCCTTGTTTCTCCCCGCTCTGTTTTCTGTGATAATACAAAGAAAAAATTAACAAGCAAGTAGCAACAATTATCACCCAAGTATAACTCTCGGTAAATATTATTATTGGTATTATTGGAGCTACCATGAATGCCATGACTGAAAGAAGTAATGTTACAACTCGGGCACGATTCAAAAGATCCGTTAACCTGAGAATTTCAGTAAAGAACATAATCAATACCCAAGCAGAAACAATAGCTAAAATAAACGCAAAAACAATTATGACTATCTCAATAGTAACTGAAACCATTATGAACATGGGTATGAGTGTAAAAAATCCTAATATTTCATATAAATAATTGAATTTCATTAAGACGTCAGTTACGATTCCGCCAAACATAACGCTGACACCAAAAACTATAAAAATTGAGGTTTCTAATTCATAAGAGAACTGGTATTCTCCAATACCAGCTAATATTGTTAAAAGGAAGAAGATCATTATTACACCCAAGATTGCAGACTTGATGGTCAATTCAATTAATTGATGCTTCGTTAATTTGAAATCTCTAGCAAATACCTTAGTAAAGAATTCTTTGCTCTTCTTCTTCAATTTTTCTGTTTTTTTTGGAATTTCTAAATTTTTAATAAACTGCACAATCTTTTCTTTAGTTCCTATTTCTGAAGCCTTTGCTTCCGCTTCTCTCTTCATATCATACAATAGAAAATGCGAAAATATTAATTTTGAGATATTTCATTAATAATTTCTATGAGAACGCCAAACATGAGCATAAAGTCTATGACATCTATTCTTTATTTTTTAGTCTACATTAGCTCGGTTTTGTCGGTAGTAAGCATGTATCATATTATATCTTAGAATTTGTTTATCTATTAAATGAAACATTTATAAATTATGCTAATCATTTGATTATTGATTTTTAACATTTCTTATTAATATAAACGAACTTTTGAATAAATAACACATATTATGATAAGGTTTGTTTGACTTGTATACATTGCCTACATTAGTATATGGTTCTAAATTAGATTTTAGTTATTTTTAGCAAGCTAATTTAGCTTATCTATATTCGAATTTAGATTATTATTGATAGAGTAACTGCTATTAAACAGTTTGAATGTGTGTAAAATAGACTAAACGGGGTTATAGAGGCAATCATCAGATCAATAAATGTTGTGGTTGTATACATTTGTAGTAAACTCAAACAAAGCGTAGGCTTTATTTTCTCTACAAACTTTTAAATTCACACTTTTCCTTAATATTTTTGAGATTTAGTCTCATTTAACAAACAAAAATCTTACCAAACTAAAAAAATCCTTAAAAATTTCCAAAAAAATGGAGTAAACCAAAATGGAATTATCCCAAAATCAAGAAGTCCCCGTATTAGAACCTAAAGAAATGAGAGTCTTAAAGGTTTCAGGTTCAGAAGTATCAAAAATCACAAAAGCCTTAAAATCCCCTACTAGGCAAAAAATATTACAAATAATAAAGCATACCCCAATGGATGTTTCTCGATTAGCTCAAGAGTTAGGTCAAACGGAAGCGAATATCAGTGCACAGATTAAGAATCTTGAGAAAGTAGGATTAGTTAAAAGTCGTTATGAACCAGGTGGTCATGGCGTTCGTAAAATCTGTGAAACCGTTGTAGATAAAGTTATTATTACTTTAGAATAAATTAATTTACATAGGTATGTCTAACATACCTTTTTTATTATTAAATACTGAGTTCTTCGGAAAGAGATGCAATTTTAACCGATATAAGCTATTATTCTTTTAGTTTTATTTACATAAATATGCGTGTTTTTTATACTTTATTGTTTCTTATTCGTATAGATAATTAAAATATGTTTCTT
>WJKO01000002.1 GCA_014729055.1 Promethearchaeota archaeon
CTTCTGGATTATCGGCTATCTCTAATTGTCTTCTTCTTATTAACGTTGTGCTGCCTGGTTTGGCATGCCAGACGCGGCTGAATGGATTTCCGAAATCATCGAGGAAAATAATGTCAATATTATTTTCCATGGCTAACTTTATGGCATCCGTTGAAAGGTATGCCCCAGTTGTAATCAAAATAGACTTTACTTTCTTTGAAGAGACCTCAAATATATTATCTTCTTTTTTTACAAGAAAACATTTATCTTTCTTTCGCAAAAAACAACCATAGGTATTTAGAATAAGTTGCATTCTAATAATTATCTTTGCATATTGAGAAAAAATTCAAAATAATATTTCATTTTAATAAATCGCTATTGATGAAATTACTTTTTTGGGCTCCTTTAAAAAACCAATATTTTTGTCATATGCATATTCCTGTTGATCCTTATAAGAAATATATTTCATCGATCGTATTTCTTTAATAATATCTGTATTGTAATAGTTATATAGATCATGAGAAAAAATATTTATGATATACATGCTAAGCATTCTCTTTATATTGTCTAATTCACCAAAAAGTATATTTTGTTCAACTTGGAATTTGTCACTGTTTTTCAATTTTTCATAAATTTCATTTATTTTTGATATTAGCTTTTCAACTTCTCTTTCTGTACATATTATAATAGATTCCTCTTGTGGATTGTTTTTTATTAATGCGAATTTATTAACAGGGAATTCATTATTTCTTGGTTGTGAATAATTTAACCCACAGATTGCATTAATAAGATTCATACTTTTTCTTTTATAATTGATCGATCTAAAATAACTCTCACTTAAATGTAAAAAATCGGAACTGTTCAATTCTTTTTGATTTTTTATTAATTCTCTACTCCGCTGAATTAATACTTTGCTATAAATACTACTTGGATCATAATTTTCGCCTTTTTCATTTTTTTCTGATAAATGAAAAACGAACATGTTTCCTCTTCGGGGAAAAAGCTCATTATTTCTATTGCACCGCCCAGCCACTTGTACCATTGAATCAAAAGGCCCTATATCCCGAAACACTTCTGCGAAGCTCAAATCAACACCTGCTTCTATTAATTGCGTCGAAACTACAATAATATTTTTGTTATTAAGTATATTTTCCTGAATATCTTTAATCATCTCTTGACGATGTTTTGGGATCAAATAAGTCGTCAGACAATATTTTTTATAAGGATTAAATTGCGGCTCATTGATGATAAGCTTATAAACTGATTTGGCAGACTTCTTCGTGTTACATACAATTAATCCATTTCTAGAAGAAAATTTCTTTTTAAAATATTGAAAAAAACAATCTATACTCATTCTTTGGAGCGAGTTAATAGTATATAATTTGACTCTATTGAATATTTGATGGTCAAAGTATTTTTCATATTCAACTAATTCAATTGAATCTTTGCTTTTAAAAATTTCAGGCTGAGTCGCAGTCATGAAAATAAAGTATGTATCGAAACAATTGGATAAAACCAAGAATATTTTCCGGATAACTTCATAATATTCAGGAGGGATATTTTGGATTTCATCTAATATAATTATGGAATTCACAATATTATGAAATTTCTTTAAGAAACTGTTTTTATTCCCAATTATGCTGTGAAACAATTGTATGAATGTTGTTATAATGATTGCGGATTCCCATGATTCTAATAAAAGTTTATCGTCAAGATAATTAGAATAATCTATAGAATGTTGGCTATCGTTAGTTAAATTTTCATTTTTTGGGAGTGCAATAGGTGCCAAATGGTGATGAACAAAAAGAAATTTTGCCGGAGATTTGCTGAATTGTTTATTTAGATTATATGAAATAATTTTTTTTATTTCATCAGAGTTTTGGTCAATTATTGAAGTAAAAGGCAGAGAATAAATTATTCGTTTTTTTTTATCGATTTTCTTTTGTAATTTTTCTGCTACTCCAAAAGCGGTAAAAGTTTTTCCTATCCCAGTTGGAGCGGTCAATGTGTATATTTTATTTTTTGAATCTAATTTTTCATTTGATTTTGCTTCATTAAAGAATTTATTTTTTAAAATATTAATTTCTTTATTAGGATCAAATTTTTCTGGTTGGGATTTTTGACAAAATTCAATGTATTTATTAACACTGATGTCTATATTCAATTCTTTTTTTGAAAAATTCTCATTTATACCAGTAGCTTCTTTTTTATCAGAATCGATTAATACTGAAAAAAGCAAATTTGTAATTAAAAATAACTCAATTCCTGAATTTACTTCCAAATCAGAGCAAAATAAATTTTCTTCTATATCAAATAATATAAAATCATCAACATCACTAAATATGATTTTTTTTGTTTTTTCCCATACTTCATCCAAATCTATTCTATAATTTTCTAAGAGAAAATTATAAATCTTCTTTAATTGTCTTCTAGAATTTTCTTTATCTATATCTTTAAATTGACAACGTAAGTCTTTTGAGAAATTAGATATCTTCTCCCCCGGATATTCTAAATTCCCATGATGTCTTTTAACGACAGTATATACTACTATTGGTATTAAAGAATCATGTCTAATTAGATAGGCATCCGCTAA
The DNA here is from genome assembly GCA_014729055.1 of Promethearchaeota archaeon. Taxonomy (GTDB): domain Archaea; phylum Asgardarchaeota; class Lokiarchaeia; order Sigyniarchaeales; family Promethearchaeaceae; genus WJKO01. Next base: position 2,573 of record WJKO01000002.1, read on the forward strand.
AACATATCCAAAAATGGCTGATATAAGACCATGATGGGATAACCTGCCCGAATATTCGTTCTTTAAATATCTCTGAAAATACGAAGTAGCTTTACCAAAATCATGCGCAATGCCCGATAGATAAGCAATTTCTTCTAACTCTTTCTTTTTGGCTATTGACAGTTTCAACTCAAGGTTAGATATTAACTCTTTTGCTCTTTTACCAACATTAGAAAGATGTTCTTGTAGAGATTTGCTAGGATGTGATTTTATTTCCATGCGGAATTATTTATACATTTGAGTAAAAAAAGAGATATTTACGTCATTTCTTATCTCGATAGCTTCTTTGAAATTCCCAAATAATGGCAACCCATTCCTCTCATAACAAATATTTACCATTGATTCTTGAATCCTTCCATTTATTATTTTTTTCATTTGACATGGCATAGAAGTTTCTATTATCTCCATTGATTTCCTGTCGGAAAATTGTTTAACATTTTTTTTATTTGTCAATGAAACAATTGGGGCACTAGGGTCTTTCACTATTTTTAAATCGCGGCAATCAATTTCGTCATGGAATATCGCATTCGCTCTGAATTGACGCTGGCCGAAATAAATGCCATAGCCTAAATCAGAGTCCAGTAATTTTTGTTTTAACGCAGCTATAATCTTATCATCAAAGTGGGTGAAATATATTCTATATACAATTTTTTCTTTCATCGGCAACAGAATTTCAAGTCTGACCTGAGTGGAAACTCCGTTATTTTTCTTATAATTCAGGCATTCTATGTGTTTACGTACTGGACTTATTACTCTGACGGATAATTTGCAGTTTTGAGGTGAGAAAATCTCATAATAAGTATCTCTAGGATATCTTCCCATTATTGAAGCTATTAATCCGGTCAATACAGTGCGGGGAGGTATCTGATATGTGAGAGATGATACATTGGAATAATATTTCTTAAAATGCCCGAATTTGCCTTCTAGGTCGAAAATGAGTATAGAATTTATCTTAAACATATTTGTCTTTTTTCTAATAACTTAATTCTTCCGCAGTTACAACAGATAATAACTTTTCGAAATTTCTGACATTCAAATTCTTGTCTTTCCAGTAGACTAGTTTCTGGATTTCTTTTGTATTGGATTCAATATAGTCAATTAAATTATCTATATTTAATTTTAACTCTTGTATATCTCGCAGATTTTCCTCATTATCAATCGAATAATCAAGAGATAAATGCTCACGCAGATCATTTAAAGCCCTCGCATTGTCAATAAGCTCGAATCTTAAATATAGCCTCGGAGTTTGACCTACTTTTGAACGCGTACGGCTTAAGGGAATAGACTTAATCATAGCTTCATCGAGTATATCGATATCCTCTTCTTGTAATTGCGTGACACTGCCTGTATTAGCATTGATTCCCCCACTAAAGGCAATGAACGAATAATTCACGCGATAATCTTTACCAACGCCAGCACCAGCAGAGCTTTGTCCGGTTTTAAAATGCGAAGTGATTGTTTTAGATTCCTGCAGTTCAAAAATTTTATTTAGAGAGTATCCCCAATTAAATTGCACTGGACCTGTAAAATTTGATGATGCTCCCTTACCAGTTTCAACATCAATTGGAATTGTCGCACCGAATAATCGGATATCAATCATATCAAGAATTTGAGACCCCAAAGCTCTCATTTCCTTTTCATTGATATTTAGATCCTTTTTAGATATTTCAGACAAAGGTTTGCCTTCTATTTCATGAAGTTTAAATAATCCTATTGCTTCTTTTGCACTTAGTGCTTCCTCTCCTAATTTTCGAACAAAAACTGGCACTTTTTTTATTGAAATTAAATAATCCCTGATGTACCTTTTTAGTCGAACATCTGAAACAAGATTTCTTCCTGCATCCCAATCCATTCTCGGTTTGTTTTCATTATCCATATCTCCATTGGGATTGCATCTTTTTGCATCATAGAGGAAAAGTATCTCAGAATTTTTACAAACAAAGTTACTCATTTTTTTCTCCTTTTTCTTTAATATTTTGGCTATGTTTATATCCCAAATAACTATCCAAAGAGATTCCAGTTAAAATATAAAATATCACTTCATTTTTATTCATTGCTGATTTTTCAATACCTTGGAGCCGATCAATCATTTGTGAATATAAGTTCATATTGAAATAATCATTATAGAGATCATAGATATTCAGATATTCCGTAACATCATTAATAAACTTGGGTACTCGCCTTACCGGTATTCCATCCAGGTTGATTTTGGAAAAAAAGTCAGATGATTTTTCTTTTTGTTCTCTCAATATCCTTCTAATAAGCATACCCAGCAGAACTAATCCCTGACGATAAAAATTACCGTCGTAAACATCCGAGTGTACAGAAAAAAAATCATTAATAGATTCCTGAGTAATTTCTGTGTACGTATTCCCTTCCTTCATATCTAAGCCTCCTTTAAGTGAAGTTACTGAATTGAAAAATGATAATAGAATGTTCATTCTGATAGGATTGTAAATTAATTTATTTATTTTTCTGTCTGCACGAAAAAAACTCTTTTTGAAAATATTCATAAACTTTATAACTAAATTTTTATAGTGAATTGTGTTTCCAGAAAATACGGAGTCCAATAAACCTGTCATTTCTTTTTTATAAAATGAAGAATCCGGATTTGCATGAGAATTCTTGTTTGGAAATAACAACCAATATATAGAATTTAATGACGGCTTATAAATTAATTCAGTATACAAAGGAGCTTCATTCAGATTCATAAGTTTTTTAAATATTTCATGTATTCGGGTATAGTAAATTTCAGAAATATGCTTGACAACAATAAATTGCGCTTGTTGCGTTTCAAAAAATAAAAAATCAAACTTATAATTTTTTTTCTGCATGATAATGATCAAATCACGGTGATTCTCCATTTCCTCTTGCCAACTTTCTGAATCTCTGTTAATAACTCTCTGAATAAATCGCGTCGCCTTTTTATAGTTATCTCTTGTATCCAAAGGTACAAGATAGTAGTCTATCCCTAATAACCTTGCAGAAAATTCATCTCTAATAATATTTATTCCCGTGAGCAATTTTTCATAGCAATCTTCACAAATCCCAAATGATTTAAATGCATTGTTTCCTATTTGATTTTCAAAAAAAATACTTTCTGTAGTTTGATAAAATTTTGTAGGAAGATTGATCTTTCCGCTTATCCTTGGCTGGACCTTATTGCATATTGAACAAAGGGCATTATCTTTTACCTTGGACTCCCCTCTATCAAAAAATCTTTCAAACAGGTCATAATAAAGAACTTTAAGATATTGTTTTCTAAATTCGCCTTCGTGGATTGATTTCCCATTTATTCTGATTGAAAAAATTGGATAATTATTTAGTTCATTTTTTTTACTGCTCCCGATGACATCTTTACTTATAAGCTCGATATAAGCATTTTTTAAATCTTGTAATGACTTGACATTAATAAATTCTGAATCATTAAACAATTCTCCCGCATACTCTTTAAATCTATCGTTCAAATCCTTTTCCAATAAATTAAAATCTAAGTAATATCCTTTCTTTCCCTTTTCTTTGTCTTCCCAAGGTTTATAAAATGTGTTTCTTAGTTCACCCAAATAATTCAAAAAACGTTCCATTTCATTATCTGACTCAAAATAATTTTCTATGAATTTAATCATTGCTGGAATAGTGGGATAATTGTTAACCGAATTCACAGTATGGTAAGAAAGATTCGTGGCAGAAAAATATTTTTTCTCCTTGTTTGCAGGCTGAGGAAAAGCCATAATTCTTTTGTTATTTTCTTTGCTAAGCTCATGACCAAATTTAATTTCAATTAGTTTTTTATCAATATCAAGATTTATAATGATTTCATTTTTATCGAATTGTTCAGGAATTCGCTTTATCCCCTTCTCTGGATTAATAGCTTGCGTGCTAATAAACTTCTGAAGTTTCATTTCATAATCCAGCCCTTGTAATTCTTTTTTCCCAATTTTCGTGAAAGCTTGAATCATTTTAACATCCCATTTGATTTATATTTGATTTAATACTGTTCCAAATCCCCGGGCAACTTGTTTCCCGATTCCAAGGTAATCAGGTAAAGAAAAATTTGTCATGAACTTGCCGAAAAAGCACAGCATCGTGATGTCTTTGAATTTTATCTCCCTCTTTTGAAAGTGACCATCAACCTTAATACCCTCAATATTTTTTATTTCGTAATTAAATCCTTTCGATATGGTTTTTAAATTTTCTCTAAGAATATGTCTTAGAAAGAACTGCTGGTCAAATTTATTTAACTGAATATATTCATCATAATTTTTTTGATTCAATGCCATCCAAGGAAGAATAAATTCATAATCTATATATTCTTTAGTTTCTCCGAATTTATCTGCCGTCAGTTTAATTGATTTTTCATTTATGAGTTTTATGGATTCATTTATTTTTATATCTTCAATTTCCATAAAAACTTTC
>WJKO01000034.1 GCA_014729055.1 Promethearchaeota archaeon
AGAGATGACAGTTTATTTAATCTCAAATCTAGTTTTTCAAGCGCTGTGAGGGAACCTATACTGTCAGGGAGAGAGGATAACTTATTATCATTCAAATGCAGTTCTATGAGTGATGTAAGGGAACCCAGACTGTCCGGGAGACAAGACAACTTATTCTTTCTCAAATTTAGGTGTGTGAGTGATTTTAGATAACATATACTCTCGGGGAGAGAACATAAATTATTGCGTGCCAGCTTAAGGTAATTGAGAGATTTTAACGAGCTTATACTCTTCGGAAGAGAGGATAAGTTATTATTATCCAGATTTATTTTTTTTAGCGACGTAACGGAACCTATATTTTCGGGAATGGAGGTTAGTTGCATATCGCTTAAATCTAAGGTCTTGTAGCTTGATAAGTCCATCTCGAATACGCGGCTTAAAATTTCTTCTTTGTGTTTAAATTTTCCCTCCTTCAATAATTCTAACACGATATCTAAGTTTGCATGAAAACTGGGCTTATGAATTGTATTATTGAGCACACAGTTTTTCTCAATCCAATCCAGATATTGTATAAGAAACTCTTCATCGACTTTTGCAAGAAATCTCAGCAGAAAGCTAACAATGGGATAGGCGAGTCTGCCGAAATCCTCAATTTCAGATTGGAGACCGAGTGAATCAAGCCCTGCTTCGGCGATGCCCTGCGCCCAGCTTTTCATCGCTAAAAATCGTTCTTCGGCTGAAATGTTGATTTCCGTGAGATTTTCGCTTGACCGGATGTGAAGAGACGCCTCCTCAAGCTTCTGCATCTTGTCCGGGTCGTCTTGGATTTCCTCATATTGCTCGCCCGTAATTGTTGTGATTGCCGTGTGGATACATTCGATTTTGTCCTCAAATTCGACGTCATTCGTTTTGGGATCGACTTTTTGCATGATAAGGTGTTGTCTGCCCGTTGTATCGTCAACTTGGGCTATAAGAAATACATCATCGCGAATAAACGGATATTTTTCATACAATAACACGGTTGTCACATTCGATCCTATTTTATTTTCATTTCTTAAGACCTATCTTCTATTTTGTTCAATCTCTTGAAAAACTCTGCATATTTATTATCCTTAATTTGAATTTCAATGCTATTCTCATCATAACGAGTTGCCATGAAGTAGTCTTCAATGGATATAACGTGATCTAACTTATATAATGTTATTATTATCAATCCAAATAAAATAAACCAGAACAAAATAGACGCCAATCTCTGACTAGAAATCAAAGTCAATAAAACCATAAGTCCGAAATCAGCAAGAAAACCTATTTTTAAAATTTGGAATACTGATTGGTTGTTTTTATTTTTTTCCTCAATTTCTAATAAAGCATCTTCAGTTATAGGCACTTTCACAGCATATTGTCTTCTATCTTCCTTATTTAAATCAATATTGCTGGGATATGTGTATTTGCATTCTTGAATCGGAAAGTTATGTTTTTCACTGATTTCAAGCGTTTCATTCGTGCATACGCATTTTAAAGGAAGCAAAATCTCCTTAGGATCCTTAATAATGATAGTCTCACCTTTATTAGTCATTAAACTTAGTGGATTTCTTCTTGATGTCTGAGTTTTCTTGGATTTATCAGCTGCATGTGTATTGGTTTTTGTATTACTCTCAATTATTTCAAGAGCATTAAATGTATCGAAATCTTTTCTAAGAAACGGTGATTGGTCTTCTCCTTCTAAGCTTGGAAATGTCTCTATAAATGCTCTCATGCGTAGTTTGTGATTTTTATGCAAATAAAACATTAGTATGACGCTCACGGGAACTATTATGAAAAATAAACCGATAAGGACGTTACTCAAAATTAGGACTGCATTTGCCCTTTTATTTGAAGTGGCTAAGAATGGATTTGTTTGATCCGCGATCTCTTGGGTGTCCGATATGCCATCCCCGTCTGAATCTTGGAAATATAAAAGGTTGAAATCATCTCCGAGGTTATTAGAGGTTTGTGGATTATGTTCGTTTCCGTTTAATCGTGATTCATATAAAGTCCATTGTGTTGAATTATATATTGCTTCTTCTAATGTGACAATACCGTTTGAGTCTGGATCATAACCATTCTCATACGCAGATATAAATGTATAGGTAAAGAGACCATTCTGCAATGTTCCTAATTCCAAACAAGTTTCTTGAGCCAGGGCAGAGGTGAGTATACATCTTCGTTTTTGATATAAACCTGTAATAAACCCTCCGCTATGACATGCATCTAGTATGACGAGTATTTTCCCATTTATTTTATCAAGCATATTGTCTAACCATGTCGGAGTGAGATAGTTGTTATCATAATTACTTGAGCTTGGATCAAGGGAGTCATAGGGGCATAAATATGTGAAGCTTGGATTTTTATATAACATGGCTGCCGTGATCTTGAACCCCCAAGCATTTAATCCGTCAGAATTGGCGGTAAAATTGACAATTATTTTGTCGGTTTCATACATTGTGGAATAAGCAAGAGTTGTGTCTATAGTATTTATTATATCGAGAACTTGGCTTGTATAAAAGTCTATAATCGTGATATTGTCATTATTCCAAAGCTCGATTTTTTCAAAAAATAGGGAAAATCCACTAATATCTAGAGTGCTTAAGTCTAAGATCCATTGTAGCGTATCTCCGTTGGAGTAGTCGTGACTGCTTTCCATAATGTCTTCTGTTGGAAATGTATAATTTTCCGAGGTGTATCTCCCTCCATGTCCACTATATTGTAAAATAAAAAGATCATTATTATCGACTTTAGTTGCCATGTCATTAAAAGCATCCGTTATGTTCTTTTCATTTACATTCTCATTTTTAAGAACAGTACAATATGAATTTGAGCTCCAAAATGGCCATCGCCCGTTTGCTGTGTTTCTAATCATCGATCTTAAATCGTTAACATCCTCTTCGGGATAATCTAAATCATTAGAAGTTCCCGCATAATCCTCAACACCCATAAGTAATCCATAAATATCCGCACTATCTCCAACTATCCGTGAGGATTCAATTTTGTTCTTGGACTCAAATGTTGTATTTTCTGTGCGAAACTGATTATTTACCAAAGCAACCATGTTTATGAAAAAAAATGTACTAATAGCACAGATAATAAACACTCTAATTTTCTTATTTATTGCTAATTCCATCCTATTTATCCTCCTTCTTCTCTTTATTCATTTTGTTTTGTTGTCTTGCGCCGCTTGTTGACCAATTCTTGATCTTATAAGGTGTAAAAAATACGAAAAATACAAATGGCATTAATAACAGACCTCCCCAACCCGCCGATAAGAAAAATAGTATGGTAAAAATTAAAATAATCGGAATTCTCACAGGTAATTTCTCAAAAAAGAGATCATCTAATGCAATAAGTTCGTAATCTTTATTCGAAATATATTTTGCCAGTTTTTCGTGAATATAAAAGAGGACAAGTCCTCCAATAACCATCCGAGCGACATTCAGTCCAATTATTGTCTTAGCTTGCTGGACTGATAAGGAAAAGCTCTGTCCTTTTAGCCCATCCCATAAATTTGTTGTTCCAAAAACAGAAGCTAATACGATAATTTGCACCAACAACGCAGCATAGAATAATATTGAGCCGTAATAAATTAAAAATGATTCTACTTTTCCATAATTTATCCGCGGTGTGAAGCTGGTTCTTTTCTTCTTTTGAATATTTTTAATTTCATTCTTGGTTAAAATTTTCATTTTTTCTTTTGGCAGTAATGGACTGGCACAATATGCGCAGTAATTTGGTGGAGATCCGCTCTTAATATAACGATATGGATTATGACATTTGGGGCAATTCTTAGAAACGATGCTATCTTGTTTAGATTTCTTCTTTTTGGTTTTTGGTTTTCCTGATACTTTTTTAGATGGTTGTTTTGTAGTTTTCTTCGTTTTAGAATTCTTTTTTATTGTTTTTCGC
>WJKO01000346.1 GCA_014729055.1 Promethearchaeota archaeon
ATTGAATGGTGTGAGCATATTATAAGGTCTGTGCTCGTATTTGCTTGTAAGAGTGAGAATCGAATAAGCGGTCCTTCAAAAATATCTATTTCTTTCATATGATGTTCTTCTGCTACGTAAATCCATTCCTTATCATTAGTTTTTTTGATTTCTTCAATTGAAAATTCCGGTATTTGATCAAATGCAAAATAAGCTCGAGAATTTTCCTTTATTTCTATTCTACTTTTTAATAGCCGATGATAGTCTTTTAATGTATTAAGTGCATTTGATAGTGAGTTCTTCGTAACAAATCCAGAAATTCTCGCCATCATTACGACGTAATTAATCGGTCTTCCTACATAGATGCGTTCAGTGGTTAAAAGACGCTCATCTTTTTTGTTAGGATTTTTCATTTTTTTCCACTTAATGAACGTTGTTCACTATAGAATAAGTGAACATTGTTCACATATAAATTTGTGTGATCACATTATACTCATGACTTATAATAGATGACAGAAGTAACAATTGGGATAAGAATGACAGATAGAAAGAGAATTAGAAATAAAAAAAAGCATAGAGCGGATATTATCAGTAGTACTAAGAGATTAATTGAAGAATATGGCTATAGCAACGTTACGCTTCGTGATATAGCAGAGCAATCGAATTTAAGTGTAGGATTGATCTATAAAAACTTTCCGAAAGGCAAGTCCGATCTTGTAAAGGAGATATTTTCTAGCAGTTTTTGGAAAATATATAAACCAGAAAACGAAGATCTTGAAATTAATAGTGAAATTGAGTTGATAGCATTCATTAAAACCACAATCGATAATTTTATCAAAGTGCATCGGCAAAATGCACAACTGAATGAAGCTCTAGAACAAGCATTCTATGAAGATCCCGATATTCAAGATATTTTCAATTCATTTAATGAAAGTTTATTGTCAAATATTCCAAAATTGTTATCGAATCTTAATGAAAAACACATAATCAATATGAATGATATCGAACGTAAATCGAATTGGATCCTTCAATTAGTGGATTCATTTGTTCATCGTCACGTCATCAAAGGATTGGTAGATGCAAGTGATGAAGAAGTTAGTGATTTTTTAGTTGATATTGTATTGAAAATCCTAAGTATTAGCTAATTTTTAAAATCCATAAAGGTAAACTGTAAAATATGCCAATTTTCCGTGCCTATTTCCATGCATTAAGTTTGTTTTTTACCATATTATTTGGTTTGATTATCACATCTAGTGTATTTTATCTGGAAATTGGTGCAATCTTCTATTTCACCGATGAAGAATTATATATGATTATTATCTTGTTGGTGTGTGTATTATCTGGTATATTAACTGCCTATCTTACCTTGTATTTCAAAGATAAATTGGGTTTTAAAATATTATCTATTTTTTGTGGCTTTTTAATTTCAATCGGTGGATTAATTTATTTGAAATATTTGTTTGGTTTGTATTTTATAGGTTTCGCCTTTCCTGGTCTCATTTTGATGATATTATCTAATGGATGGGATTCTTTAATTAAGTCTGATATCAATCAATACACGGTATATAGCGCAGTTGTCGGATCTATTTTGGTCTTAATCTTATACAAAGGAACTAATGATTTTACAAATTGGTTATACATTTTGAGTGGAATCATATTGGGTGTAAACTCATTTCTGCAGTTATTTGAGATCATTAAAAATAGCGAAGATAAAAAACCAATTCCCGATACGGAGATCAATACGAATTATGCTAATGGATTCGCGACTTTTAAAACACAGATCGAATGGAAGGCAACCCAACCAATGGTAAAAATTCTCATAATTATATATTCCTTTATTATTCCGCTTTCAATCTTGATAATACCTGTATTCATAGTTTCGATCCCGCCCATCCATCTTTATAATGTCGATTTCTCTTATCTTTGGGTTATTTTTTTTGAGATAATAGCCATTATTGGCGGTTATTTATTAGTTAGTTCTATTGGAAATCAAACTGTGAAATCTCCACGCTCTAATATTGCCCGAAATGTATTAATTTGGACAATTTCTTTCACTTCAATTATAATAGCTCAAGTTTTAATGTGTCATTGGCTTTCATTAGGGGCACTTTTTATAGAACTCATTGCGTTCGTTTGTATGCCTATGGTGATCTTAGTCTGGTTTAACTCACTATTACAACAAGTACGGACTGTTTGGATCTCCATTTTTCAGTTTTTTAGTTTATTTTTATCTTTAGTAGTATATATAGCCATTTGGGCGGTTGATTTTATCGACCTCATTACAGACTATAGAATCATTCTTCTGACGTTAGTCTGGAGCTTTATCCTCATTCTTAGTCTTCTGCATTACATCATTAATAGATTGTTAGAAAAACAAAATCGATTATCAAGACAGGAGGGTTCATGATGGGGCACGTTCTCAGTATAGAGCGTAACGCAAACATTAAATCCTTTATAATTGCCATGTTTATAATTTTCGCGGGATTTGTGCCTGGGATTTACGTACTAAATATGGGGTTGAATCTGTCCCAGCCTTATGAGAAGCGAGTGTGTGCTTTTTATTATACGTGGTATGCTAACACAACGGTATTTCCAAATGAACATCCAAAGAATAACGACATTTACGAACATTGGAATAAAAGTGCTGCTCCATTTGACCCTTACGAAGATTTAATGATAACACATCACCCGAATATGGGTTTTTTAACAACAGACCCGATACTTTATGATAGTGCGGATGAGAATCTTATAGAATATCATTTAGCCCTTGCTCAAGAAATGCAAATAGACACATTTATAACGACATGGTGGGGTGAAAATAATAGCATAGACACGAATTTCGACCTCTTGTTGAATGTTACCAGTCAAGAAGGATATGCTATGGAACATACAATTTATTTTGAATCCGCACAAGGTAAATATGATCTGACGAATCCCGCATGTGTCGAAAACATCTGTTATGATATTAAATATGTGCTTGATTCCTATGGACAACATGAGAATTATCTAAAAATAGGTGGGCGTCCCGTGATTTTTGCATTTAATGTATATAGTGCAGCATCCGCTAAAAACTGGACATCAGCCATAGATAAATTGAATCGAGAGGGATATTACCCGTATCTTATAGCCGATATAGGATATCAAGCACCAATTGGTCAGCAAGAGTTGGATATGTTTGATGGAATCCATTTATATAATCCCAGTCAACCATATCTTGAAGATTTTAATGAAGCTGTGAACGATATCGTAGACTTGCAATTTTATGCTTGTCTAAATAATATGTTGTTTTGCGCAACCGTCCTTCCTGGCTATAACGATACTGCACTGAATAAGCCAGATCCCGTCCCCGTATATCCAAGAAGTGGAGGAGAGACATATAATAGAACATGGGATGCTGCTCTGGAATTAGAACCAGATTGGATATTAATTACAAGTTTCAATGAATGGCACGAGGGCACGGAAATCGAGCCAAGCATACAACATAGCAACCAATACATTGAAATAACAAAAAATTATGTTGAAATATTCAAATCGAAGTAAAATTCAATTAATGAATCCGAATATATAGAATGAAAAAAATAAGAATAGATAAAAGAACTTGGATTGTGTGAAATGAAATTTTCTGACACACCGTGGCGGTCAAAAAGATGACCGACACACCCTTTTTCTCACTTCAACCGAGCTCAAAACGGGGGGCACGGGGGAAATACAACTACAAAATCTAAGAAAAATAGTGAAGCTTTGAGCTTTCAGCTAATCGTAATTTCTTAAACATTTCTTACCTTCTTCTTTAATTTAAGATAAAGAATTGAAATTGTAGCCAAAAATAAACTGCTTAAAATTGTAATTGGATATGAGGGGATTGAGTCCGATTCATTATCCGCAAATAATTGAAAGTTTTTTTGATATTCAATAGCAAAATCATCAATTTTTTCTGCAGAAGGTAATGAGTCTATTTCATCACTACTAGCTCTTGGTCTACTAATTGAAGAAGAAAATGGTTGAATAATTGTTTTATCTTCATTGAACTCCTTTGAATTACTGGATTGTGGTGTTGGATGAATTATATTGTTATACAATCTAAAAGTCTCATCACTAATTGTAAAAGTAAAATTTATTGCAATATCATAAAAGTATTTTTTTACATATTCTTCCAAATTTTCCTCATTATTATTTTCAATCCAATCAAATAGATTTGTATTATTCTCAATTCCAAAATAAAAACTCACATAGGAACTATTTTGGGAAATAATTACATACCGATCAAATGCAAGTTGATTTTTTGATTCATCATAATATTTAAAAGTAAAATTCATCGCTTTTTCTGCATTTGGAAGATCAATCAAACTAAAATTTGTAACATAGAGATTTGTTGTCATCCTCCAGAAATAAAAATCTAATAGAGTGTTTCCTGTAAACTCAGTTTGTTGTAATGCTTTTGTTTCATTTAAAGTTTCATTAAAATAATGGGTATAACCGTTCCAATATACCTTGGTACTTTCACCCCAAATCATTTCATCAACACCTAAAGCAACAGAATAATCTATCATTTCTTCAGGGATTTGTGTATTCCAATATTCAAAATCGTAATGATATAATGCTACACTCATTACACTTTCATCCGATTCCGTTTGATTAAACCACATCTGGATGTTAGCATCCAAATCTTTGTTATATTCTGGATTGTCTGCATCATTTAGTCCCATATCAAGTTCAAATTGATAACCAAGCTCATAGTTGTTTAAGTCTGTTAAATAACCAGAAACCATCCTAAGATTTACATTCAACAAACACACCAATGTCATTGTTAGAAATATTATTCCAAATTTCTTAGATGAATTCATTTTCCTCACATTTTTTATACTCTAATAAATACTAATAAATTTCCTTATTAAAAATTATGAAACCCAATGTATCAAAAGAAATAACAAAAAATTATGTTGAAATATTCAAATCGAAGTAAAATTCAATTAATAAATCTAAGTCAATATTCTGGATTAGCGTATCAATTTTAACTGTATATACATCATCTGTTTCTGGGATTAACCAGAAAGAGTATGTCAAATTGAAAGTAACACTCAACTCTGTATTCACGATCACATCGAATTCGTCTGGAAATCCATATAGCCTCCCACTATGACCAAACGGGGTTGTCTGTGCAGCCATTTGCCACTCATACCAAGTAAAATTAACGCATAAATATCGTCTGTAAAATTGACCTCTGTAACTAATTCATTAATATCGGAGTCCCTGGTTGCTTATATATAATTAAAAATTAAAAATTTTTATTAAAGAAATTTAATAAAATCGATCTGGATGATATACACCCAGAGCATGATTGAGATAAAAGTCTATATTACTAAGAAAATCAGGAAACCACGCCATCAACATTGCGGCAACGGCAATAAGAGATAAAAGATATACAAACGTGCCCACTAGCAATTTTTTCTTAAATGCAACCTTCGATGCATTCGGCGAATTCGCAATTAACACACATACACCCCATAATGGTGTGAATAAAGCGATTAGGAGCAGTGCTATTCCATCGATTGTCATCGGCGTAAAATCTTGAAATCTTGGATTTTTTAGAACTCCAAATGTAAATGGTGATGTAAATATACCAATGGGTGTTTTTATTGCAATATATAGTGCAAATATCACAATCATAGGAAGTGCGACAATAGCCGTATACCCTGTAAGACGAAAACCTATTTCAATACGATCCGCTAGTGATTTGTCTGCTCGCCCTCGACCATGCATTATTGTGCTAAATATTAACAATACGAGTTCCATCGTTAATATTGCAGTAAATGCAAAAAAGAAGGATATTATCGGATGGAGCCAGAAACTTGCCATGCTAAATAATATACCTGACGAGCAAGGTACAATTAGTAATATCAGACCTGCTCCGATATTTATTTTTTTTCTACCATCTCTCATTGATGGTTCTTCTGGATCGACTCTATTAGTTTTTTCTTCAATTGTTTGCGTGAGTCGATTGGGATGTCTAAATGCCGTCACAATTAACGTGAATATATTGTTTTCTTTTGAATAAGTAAATGCCAAGGTGAGAATGACTAAACACAAGAGGGCTAGTGTAAATCCTATTACTGCATTAGTTATATATGTATCAATCCAGCGCACAAATCCATAAAGTTCGAATAGTCCTTCCTTATGACCTTCTTCGGGATCGAAATTATAATGATATGCTACTTCATAATAGTCTAAATTTAATTTTAGATTTGGGAGATCTTCATAAGTTGCCTGCAGCATGCCTGGATTTAGTGTTTCCAAATATTTCCACCAATGCATCGCGGTTCTAATATACCAATAACCCAATTCTGCGAAGTCGACCATTTTCTGGGCTTTATTAATGTAATAATCCAAATAGATTTGATTTTGCGCACTGACATTACCAGCAACACTTACAATTAATTTTTGCATGTCATATGAATAGAGTCTTCCTTGATTAACGGAATCTATAACTGAGTTAATGTCATGTCTGCAGAAATAGTAAACATAGCCGAACGCTTGGGGATCTGTTTTTATATAGCGAACGTAATGTAGCCATCTTGATTTTAGCCAAGGTGCGTTTTCACGATGTCCTGGAAGATACAGTAAATGCCAGTGTACCCAATCGGATAGATTATACCACTGCCAGAAATAGTTTCTGATCTCCGGTTTTCTTCCCAGTATTTTTCCAGTTAGATCTTTGCAAACTCTTTCAACACTGAAGCTTGTATTCCATGTTAGTCTTTGCATTACGTAAAACTGACCTTCCCGTCTAAAATCGTTCTCACTTTTAGGCCCCTCTATATCGCTTGTGTTTAAATCCTTTTCATGCCCCCAATTATTGAATACACCGATTAAGAGATTATCTCCCGTAGCGTTGGTTGTAGTAGTTAGGTTTTCTATTACTCGATGCCACGTAGAAACTTGGCAGAGCGGGGTATATTGATAATTCTCAAACGAATTGATAGTCTGGAGTTCTACAAGCTGTTTAAGAGAACATATATTAAATGTAGGATTGATTGGAATCCGCTGATAATCATTCGGTGTATATTTTATACAAATAATAAGATTCTCATATGTCATATCCTCAAATGCCTCCCGATATGCAATAGGACTGGCATGGCAACAATCATCTTGAACACTCATCTGCCATGTCCGTAAAACAAATGTTTTATTATATGCATTCACTACTTCCATGAGTGCGTTTGTGGTTTCCTTAAATGATCTCGGATCATACATTAATTGTGCACTATATTCGGAGTATAAATCATCGCCAACTCGTAACATAATACCTGCAACATCGGGAAATGCTGTGAAGACCTCTTCCAGTTGCCCTTGGATTAAGGTTTTAACACGTTCATTTTGAATATCAATTTTGTCATTCTCGTTTAACCAATTATCTACGCCGTCACTTAGCGTATTTAATTGATCCGCCCAAAAGAAAGCTTCTGCACCCATTGAATTTATATAATCTATGATTTGGTTGACATATCCTCTCCGTGCATTGATTACTGTCAAGTTCCAATCACTACCTAAACGAGATTGAATATCTATATTCCAACTATAATTACAGAGCTGTGGATATTGGCCGATGTATTTATAATCACCGCCCAATAACAATTTATTTGCACGTCTTCGGATGGCTCCATCAATCATCTCAAATGTTGTATTAAGTGTTTGCCAACGTACACTATCATTATCATAGGAATTTGGAACTGATATGGAAACACCGGTCAATCGAAAACTTAAGTCGGCATTTCTCGTATAATTAAAATCTACTGATCCAAATTCTTGTGTTCTGCATCGATCAATTAACCAAAATACTCCATTTGCATCTCCGATTCGATTACCACCGCGAATTACAACACAACTATTAGTCCCCATAGAAAAAGTCTGCATATTAAATCCATCACCTTGTGCATCCGCAGACGGAGTAAAACCATTATTCATTAACCATGCGGTTGCATTATTAATTGTTTCATTTCCGATGATAATTGAATTGTTCCGGATGTCACTCTCCTCGTATGCCAATTCATCATCCACATGAATTATACGAGAATTATACCTTTTTCCAAAGAATTCTTTAAGATCAGATAACATTAGCTCACTAATATTAAGGTTTACGTCGCTATCATTTAAATAAACAATAATGGGCTTTGAGGTATTAAGTACACCCAATGTTTCATTATCATATGTTTGGTCCGGGCTCACTCCTATATATGCTTGCTCTTGGTTATTATAGGCGCTTTCGGGCGTAGAATTGGCGTTTTCCTCATAGATATCGATTGAGTTATCTATATATTCCTCTAAATTCAATGTGAAAAGACTGGACGTTAAAACTAAGAAAATAAGGGAAAAAAACCAAACAAAAACCACACATCTTGTACGCTGCTTCATACTTCAATCTATATTGTTTGGCTTTATTAATCTTATATAATGTTAACTTCGCATACCTATCAGTGATCAGAAGTCCAATAAATTTTTCCAATAATCTGGAATCCAAACGGCTTTCCCATGGAAGGAACTTTCAACACAGCCCATAGAAACAGCAAAAGATTTAAACGCTTCTTTAAAATTTGTTCCTGGTTGCTTTTTTCCTCCGGAGTCTATTCCTCTACTCATCTGCTCCAGTATAATTGGTTGACCTGTAAAGTCTGTACCTAAGTTTTCTATATCTTGTTTCGGGAAATAACCATCTTCTTCAACCTTGCGGAAATCATTAGGGTTATTGCAAATAAATGTCTCGACGCCCCAAGGTGAGTTGACCTTTGCTTGTCCATTACTAAAATACATCTCAAATTTCTGGCTGGTCGGTCCTTTTCGTCCCCAATCCCCGATAAAATGTACCCACGCCCATTTGCTTCGATCGTCAAAGTCTTCAAGTTTGGCAAGTCCAAGAGTTGCCATAACTGAGGTACTTCCATGCCATTCACTTCCACAGGCTATGAAAGTGCTCCCTTGTACCTGCGTAAATTCCATACCTGTTATATAACGAATCGTATCAAACCAATGCACACTCATATCTTCAATATAGATTTCTGGTAAAAATCGACGCCAGCCCCATCGCTTTTCTCCACGATACGAATAGTCTTGCCAATCTACCATGGATAGGACCCCCATTGGTTTATCTGGTCCTACCATATCTTTAAAGAAGTTTTTAGCCGTCCAAGGGCCAGTACCATAACGGTATTGCGTACCGACTGCCGTACATAATTCTGGATGATCGATTGCATATTGCACCATTTGTTTTGCTTGTACAATATTTGATGCCATGTTTTTTTCACAGATTACATTTATACCCAAATCCATAGTCTCTTTTACCAATCCATGATGTGTGTTAATTGGTGTTGCAACAATTGCAAGATCTGGTTTTTCCCCAAATTGCACGACTTCCTCAATACTCATATATCCTTGATCTTCATCCAATTCGTTGTTCGTAATGGCGGGGATGTTCTCGAGTAGTTCTGTGTTGATATCAACAATACCAGATAATTCCCAGTCGGGGTGGCTTTTTATACTTCGGTGCCACGATCGTGCCTGACCGCCATAGCCTATAATAACGACTGATTTTGTTCGTTTAGCCATTTAAACCACGTACTTTATAATCGCTCTCATATTTTCAATTACTTTCTTTTATGCGTTATTTTTTAAAAATAAATTGCTTCATATTTTTTGAATTTTAAACATAATGGGATCATTCTTAAGCTGAATTGGAGCAAATTTAATTTATTTAATTTAAAATTATTAAATTATAGAATAATTATAGAGAAAAATTATAGAGAAAATAAAGAACGGGTCAACAACTTTGGTCTGAAATTTAAGCCAATAATCAATCAAGTTAAAAAAGATGTAGGTACAAACCGTAAAAAATTAAGGATATTAATTAATGCAATCAGTATCGCAACTCTGTTATTCTTTGCAACATTCTTATCATTGAATTATTCAATAAATACAATAATCGATATAGAATATTGGAAGACCGAGTACATCTATATTTTGCTATTCTCTGTCGGGCTGGGGTCATTTATTTCATGGGTTCTTGTATCAAGATTGCTTGGTAAAGAAGCTAAGCTATATATGGTAAGAGAGCAAATTATTTAAAAAAACTTCCTCCATTCTTTTTCAATATTCACTCATAAAATTTTACTCTGATGACTTAGAAAACTTCTTGGGGATAAAATACATATATATCTCATTCTTTTCAATCAATTGAAGAATTAGGAATTAAAAAGCAAATATAACAGAAAACTTCTGATAGAAAATGTTTGGGACATCCGGTATTAGAAAAGTCTTTGCAGGGTTCGGCAATGAAAAGAAAAATTTTACCCCAGAAGCCGCTTTAAAGATTGGGTTAGCAATTGGTACGTATATTAATGGAGGAAAAGTAATAGTTGGAAGAGATATTCGAACAACAGCTCTTCCTATAGAATTGGCAGTAAACTCTGGGTTAGTAAGTACGGGCTGCAAAGTTCTTACCATTGGAACCGTTACTACTCCGACTGTGGCTATGGCTATGAAATTTTTAGGAGCCGATTGTGGGATTATGATTACCGCTTCCCATAATACGCCCGAATATATTGGATTAAAATTGTGGAATCCGTCGGGTTTAGCATTCAGACCAATACAAGAAGAAACAATCGAGAAGATTTACGATAGTCAACATTTTAAAACAGTGGAATGGGATAAGATAGGGACCATTACTAATATACCTGATATTAATGAATTGCACGTTAATGAAATCTTAAAACTATTGGAATTGGGAAGTAAACAAAGACCCGAGGTTATTATTGACCCGGGTAATGGAAGTAGTTATGAAATCGCACCATTATTAATGAAAAAACTGGGATGCAAGTTTGCTACATTAAATTCTAATCCAGATGGTACATTTCCAGGAAGACTGAGTGAACCTACTTCGAAGAATCTTGAAAAGCTTATATCATTTATAAAAGCAACGGATACTGTTGATTTTGGAATTGCATTGGACGGGGATGCAGATAGAGTAATATTCATTGATGGAAATGGGAAAGTAATAGAACCTATTCGTATGCTTGCCTTTTTATCCAAACAACTCCTGTTAAAAGACCCACCAACCAACGGTCGAACCTATAAAATCGTAACACCAATTAATTCTTCTAGTGTATTAGAGAGCGTAGTAAAGCCTGTATGGGGGGAGGTGGTGAGATCTGAGGTTGGTGATGCTAAAGTTGCAATAAAAATGCAGAAAATACGTGCAATAATAGGGGGGGAAAATTGTGGAACCTATATTTGGCCAAAGTTCCATTTAGGTCCCGATTCATTAGTAACAATCGCAACGGTGGTAGAAATTCTATCACATACTACAAAATCATTTACGGAATTGATCTCAGAAATACCAGAATTTCTGTTTTTACGAAAAGAATTTCCACTCATTGAGGATATTCCTCTCACAAAGAAGCATTACACGTCGATAGAAAAAAACGTAAAGGAGTGGTTAAAATCAGAGGGTTACCATGATATAAAAACCAATATGTTAGATGGTGTTCGACTGGACTTTTCTGATGGATGGGTAATGATTAGAAGATCGGGGACAAGCCCAATTATTCGCATAGAATGTGAACATAAAAATGATCCAGAGAAATTAGATTATATTAATAACAGCGTTGCGGAGATTCTGAAAAATGAATACCACCTGATCTAAAAAAATAGAAAACGCTTGTTTGAAAAACAAAAAATAGAGCGTTTAGATTATTTTAACCAATCTCTCCAATACTTCATCGGGTTGACCGCTTTCCCTGTTTCTGAACTCTCTTTTGCAGCCATTGCAACTGAAAAACTTTTAAAAGCTTCTTTGAAGTTCGTACCTGGCTGTTTTTTTCCACCCGAATCAATACCTCTTTTCATTTGTTCTAAAATAATCATTTCTGTGGTATAGTTGGTGCCCAGATTGTCTATATCCCCTTTTGGGAGAAATCCCTCTTCTTCAAAGATTCGTGTATCATTAGGATTTGTGTAATGCTTAATTTCAACACCCCATTGATTATGTAGTTTAAATTGACCCTTTTCTCCATAGAATTCATTCACGCTAAATGTCGGACCTCTCTTTTGCCAATCACCCGCAAAGTCCACCCAAATCCAGTTATGTCGGTCTCCATAATATTTAGGTTCTGCTAATGCCAAAGTGGCGAGAACAGTAGAGGAACCATGCCATTCGGAATACCTCGGCATGAATGTACTTGCACTCACATACACAAATTCTAATCCCGTCATAAAACGTAATGAGTCAAACCAATGAACACTCATATCTTCTAAATAGATGTTTTCGAGCCACCTGCGCCAGCCCCATCTTTTTTCGCCCCGGTATCCGTAGTCTTCCCATTTAATCATACCCACTTTTCCGATCATTTCTTCCTTTTGTTTACTTTTCCAAAATTCATACGCCGTCCACATCTTAGTGGTATAACGATATTGAGTGCTGATTGCAGTGCATAACTCGGGATGCTTAATAGCTTCTTGGACCATTTGTTTTCCTTGGTGGATCGTAGATGCCATATTTTTCTCGCATATAACATTAATGCCCAAATCCATAGTTTCACGGACCAAGGAGTGGTGTGTGTATATAGGCGAACATATAACTGCTAAATCGGGTTTTTCCCCCCAACGGCATGCATCTTCAATACTGATAAATGCCATATCTTCGTCTAATCCCAGTAATTCGAATGGTAAATTTTCCAGCATTTCGGTATTTACATCCACGATTCCTATCAGATCCCAATCAGGATGTTTTTGAAGCCCTCTACGCCATCCTTGAGCCCGGCTGCCGTACCCTATAATCATTGCTGTTTTTTTCTTATTAGCCATCTTTTTCACAAACATTTCTGCTTTAATACTTGCTTATTACTTATTCTTTATTTGATTTAATTTGTTAGCTTATTCTTTTTATAAAATTAGGAGAAACTATCATCATGCATGTTAGAATAATGAAATATCTAAAAAAAAGATTAAAATTAACATTAGCAGTCATTAATTTTACTGTGTGGTTCTTCATTTTTATTAATGGATTTCGTCTTTCAGATAATTTAAATCATATAGAGCCGTTTGCACGTAACGATTTAATTACAAATGCCATGTTAGTGTTTCTTGTGATTCTTATTTTATTGAATGTCTTGGTAAAAAAGCATCTCGAGACGATTTTATATATATGTTCATTACTAGGTTGGATTTTATTTCTTATTTTTACTGCTGAATCTTTATATCCTATTGAATTTGACCCATTTAATACCACTAACATTCAAGATGGAATTTACATTATATATAATTATTGGATTTTTATATTCCTTGGATGTAGCAACATTGGATTACTAAGTATATCTATTAAAACGAAATTGGAAATGGTGGCTAAGACACGTGAGTCAATTGGAACAGATATAGTCATTGCTGCAGCTGCAACGCTTTTATTATCGCTTGGATTTCACTTTTTCCGTACATGGAACATAGATATAATCATCGCTTTTACGTCGATCATCTTGTATTTTGAATATATTGAGCTAAGACAGCAGAACCAAGAAAAAAATGAAAGAGAAAATCAGATTGAAAAATCGATCGATGCTGTGCGAGAAATTCCAAAGCAAGAGTCATTAACAGTAGATGGAAGTCAAGATGATAACAAATTCTTCTTATTAGGTGAACGAAACTTGATTCTTGGAGGATTTTCTTTAATTATTTATTTGATATTTACCTACTTAATCTTTCAGCTTGGATTTGCCCCGATCTTTTTCACAGTTCCGGACTTGGGAATGATACTTATCTCTCTGGGAATTTTAATTTCTGTAATCATTCTTGAAATATCTTATGAGAAATATCTAAAGAAGATCCCATGGCAATACATTCTTATATTCACATTAATTCTGGTAATATTATTTAGTTTAGCAACCTATTATTCTTATGAATATTCTGATTCCACATATATAACTAATCGTCCCATCCTCATCGGTGTAGTTATTTATGGGATGCTCTTTGGTTGTCTACTCTATTCTATAAATATAGCTTTTATTCAATACCAAGAGTATGAACCAGGTAAATCCAATAAATGGATATTCTATGATTTTGTCCGTCTTTTTCATGACTTTGGGCGTCTTTTATTATCTTATGGTATATGCTTTCTAGTTTTATACGGGATGCTCGGAGGATACTCTCTAGAAACATATAATGATGAATTTGAGGAATGGTTATTTTACACAATACATGGTACACCGATTATTTTGGCTTTATTCATTGGCTTATTATTCTTAGCCGTTATATTCAGTAAACTAAACCAACGCATCAATATGAAAACAAAGATTTTAGAAACAGAGCGAGTAGTTTCTAAGATAGCATCACGAACCAAGATGAAGAAAGCAATTAAAGTTGCCTTCATTTTATTACCGATAATCTTTTCGATTGGGGCATTTTATCCGAAATTATTTCCAAAAAAACCCAATTCTGCGGGATATCCGAAGATTCTGGGTTATAGGGATGGAATAATTATATCTGAGATATCTCCGTTTAGCAAATTGGGAAAATTTCAACTAATTAATGGTCCTTATGATCTTAATGACAATGCTCCAGAAGACACAGTCATAACTCGATCTATGGCAAAGAATGAATATGAGACCATCCAGATAGCATTGTCGAATTGGGGTTTTAAGAAAACACAGGTGACAAATGTATCAGTCGCCAATAGTACTTACTTGGGATTACCTTCGGCTTTTTCTCAAGATCCCATAGTAAAGTCATGGAAAGGAGAAGAATGGGAATGGGCAAGGTTTACAGCTCACTATGTTGATGATATTCAACCAGGCTACCCGAATGTGTTGTATGAGTTGAATGGTAATCAAAAGCACGCGGAATTAGTCTACGGACAAAATGAGTCCAGACCAGATCCAATTGTTAGATCTGGCACATCGCTCTCTCTTTGGATGACCTTATATGCTGCTACTGATCTAAGCGCAGGCAATTATACGGATTTAATAACAATAACTACAAACCATTGGGTACATGATGTAATCTTAAAAACAGAAATTTGGGATTTTGAAATACCAGTAAATGACACATTCAGAACTGCGATTGGAAACAGACGTGCCTATAAATTAGAAAATCGTGACCTATTTAACAAGAATTTCTTAAAGCACAGAATGTCTCCTTATTTTCCATTTAACAGGAGTGATTATTATGAGGTCGATGATCAGATTGTTAACTTTGATTTTACGCAATTTGAAATAGATTTGGATAATTCAATCAAACATGGATTAGACTCCTTTCGATTGACATTTGACCCTAGTACTCGAGTGTATAGTCAGTTTTCAGAGGGATATAACAATACAGCTATTTCATTCTACTCTCAACTTGCTACGTTTCTAAAGTCCCGTCCGCTAAGCTATGGTGGTACTTGGTTGGATCTCGCACTCGTCTATGCAATGGATGAGCCATCAGAGGATGAATATGAAGAATTTAATCAATGGGCGGATCTTGTTCATACTGCTGATCCAGGACTTAATTTACTACTAACAGAACAAGTTGAAACACCTCTTATAGGATCCGTAGATATTTGGTGCCCTTTTATGACGAAATTGGATCCTCAAAATATTGAATTACGACAGAATGCAGGTGATGAGTTTTGGTATTATACTTGCTGTAATTTAATGAATCAACCGACGGTTCTCTTTATAGATCCTGCGGTTGATCATCGTGCTCTTTTTTGGTGTGCATATGCTTATAATTTTGAAGGGTATCTATTTTGGGACGCCGCAGCATACATTGATCAAGAGTGTTATGATCCATTGAAATTGGGATACAACGGAATGGGCGATGCTATAATGTTACTTAACGATATCGATGAAAATCCGATTGATACCATTGTCTGGGAAACGATGAGAGATGGTCTTGAGGATATTGAATATTTTAACATTTTAGAGGGACTTGATGCGGATTCAGAATATGTTGCAGAGGTAAAAGAAGAATGGAGCGATTTTTATCATTATCCGCGGAGCTATACGAAATATCTTGAATTAAGGCAAAATATTGGAAACGCAATAAATGCTTTGGTCTAATCAAAATGAATCAAAATCAGAATAGTCGACTTCAGAAATCTGCTCTCGACCTAATTTAGATAGCAATTCTTGTGTTTTCGTATTCATTTCTTTTTTCTCTGGTTTTTCATAGAAGTTACCATAGTCATCTTCCACATCAATTACATTGAATGCTTCATCTTGTAGTAATGACGTATATTCATTATCAATATCTTCAAGAAAGTTAATTTTTTTGGATTTTAGAATATTTTTTCCAGTCGATTTCTTTTTTACAATCGTTTCGAGTGAATTTCCAAATTTATTGAAGATATTGACATTGCCGCGGAAATTTTCCAATTGCTTTTTAAATTCCTCATCAAAGCTATCCCTAATCTGTTGTGACAAATGGTTTACGTCCTTCGTTTCCGCCCTATCATTC